>JAPKZG010000002.1 GCA_026393895.1 Candidatus Aminicenantota bacterium | reverse complement strand
GTAGGTGACGGACAAGCCCCGGACGGATAATTTGACCGCTTCGTGCGGGGGCGGAGCGTGGCGAACGGGGGCGGCGGTCGCTTCAGGGCCGGTCATTTTTTCTTTCCCGCTTTCGACCGGACGACTGTCGCGGCGATGTTCATGATCAGGACGAAGCCGATGAGGACGAGGGCCGTCCCGTACCGGTAACGTTCGGGTATCCCGGGAATCTGTGTCGTGATGATGTAAAGATGATAGGGCAGGGCCATCGCCTGGTCGGACAATCCCTTCGGGAGATTCGGAAGATAAAAGGCGGCGACCGTGAACAGAATCGGGGCCGTTTCCCCGGCGACCCGTCCGACGCTCAGGATCGCTCCGGTCAAGATCCCGGAAAGGGCTCGTGGAAGAACGGCGTGCCGGACGGTCTGCCAGCGCGACGCGCCGAGAGAAAAACTTACTTCGCGGTAGGACGCCGGCACCGCCCGGAGCGCCTCCCGGGTCGTCGTGATGATCACCGGCAGGGTCATGATTCCCAGAGTCAGGGCTCCGGAAATGATGGAGACGCCGAATTTCAGGAACACGACGAACAAGCTCAACCCGAACAGGCCGAAGACGACCGAAGACACGCCGGCCAGGTTGATGATCGCCAGGTTGATGATTCGAGTCAGGGCGTTGTCCCGGGCGTATTCGGAGAGGTAGATCGCGGCCATCACTCCGATCGGCAGGGCGACGGCTAGGGAGATGAAGACCAAATAGATGGTTCCGACGATCGCCGGGAAAATTCCCCCGGCCCGCATGCCGTCCCGGGGCATGCTGAAAAGGAATTCCCAGGACAGGGCGCCCCAGCCTTTCGAAACGATGAGGATGACGATGGCTGCGACCGGGATGACGACGAGAAGCGTAGCCAGCAGCAGCACGCCGAAGCCGATCTTCTCGCGGCGTTTTTCGCGGCTCATCGCTTCCGCCCCCGGTTGAGGAGAAGATCGGCGGTCAAGTTGATGGCGAACGAGATGATGAATAGGACGAGGCCGACGGCGAACAGGGCGAAGTAATGGGGACTGCCCTTGGCCGCCTCCCCCATTTCCGCGGCGATTGTCGCCGTCAGGGTCCGGACGGGTTCGAAGAGGGAATGGGGGATGACGGCGGCGTTCCCGGTGACCATCATCACGGCCATGGTCTCGCCGAAGACCCGGCCGATGCCGAGCATGGCTGCGGCGATGATGCCCGGCAGGGCGCCGTGGATGACGACGCGATAAAGCGTCTGCCAATGGGTCGCGCCGAGGGCCAGGGCGCCGTCCTTGTATTCGCGGGGGACGGCGTTGATGGCGTCCTCCGAAATTGTGATGATCGTCGGCAGGGCCATAAAGGCGAGCATCAGGGATCCGGAGAACGCGGTCAGCCCGGTCGGCAGATGAAGGACGTTTTTAAGAAAAGGCACGAGGACGGTGATCCCCAGAAAGCCGAGAACGACCGAGGGGATGGCCGAAAGGACCTCGACGCAGGATTTGAGAATCGTGCGCAGGCGTTTGGGCGCGACTTCCGCGATATAGAACGCGGCCAGGATCCCGAGCGGAACGGCGATCACGACCGCCCCGGCGGTCACGAGCAGCGATCCGAGAATCAGGGGAAGGATGCCGAGTTTGGCCGGGCTGGAAATGGGATACCAGAAACGCCCGCCGAGAAACGATCCAAGCGAGGTCACCTTCAGGACGGAAACGCCTTCGCGGAGGAGAAAAACGAAAATCAGGGCGACGAAGATGACCGAGGCGATCCCGCTTAAAAAAATGAGCTTTTCGATCAGGAACTCGCGGATCCGGCGCGCGGGAAGTCTCATCTGACGGGCACGAAATCGTTATCGCGGACGATTTTTTGCCCCTCGGGGGACAGGGTGAAATCGAGGACTTCCTTGACGCGGCCGGCCGGCTCGCCGCGGGTGAAAAAATATAGCGGCCGGGAGATCGGGTAGGCGTTTGCCCGGACGGAATCGATCGTCGGGGCGACGGCCGGCGAGCGGTCGTCCCTGGCCACGGCCAGCACTTTTTGACGCGGGCTGATGTAGCCGAGGCCGTAATAGCCCACCGCGTTTTCGTTGTGGGCGGTTTCCTCGGCGATGGCGTAGGATGAGGGCATCATCAGGGCCGCCGGGGCGAACTCCTCCGGCCCCTTGCTTTTGCCCCGCCGGAGGACGTGTTCCTTGAAAAAAATATGCGTCCCGGAGTTGACTTCGCGGGACAGGAGTACGATCGGCCGGTCTTCTCCGCCGAAGAGATTCCAGCGGGTGACGTTGCCCATGAAGATTTCCCGGAGCTGGTCCATGGTCAAGGCAGAAATCGGATTGGACGGATGGACGACAACGACGATCCCGTCGAGGGCGACGATGGTTTCGTTAATGGTGATGCCCGCGGCCTTCGCCTGCTGGATCTCCTTCTCCTCCAGGGCCCGGGACGATTCGGCGATGTCGCAGGTCCCGTTGAGAATGGCGGCGATACCCGTCCCGGAGCCCCCGCCCGTGACGGCGACGTTGATTTCGGGGTGGAGCTTGTTGAAAGCTTCGGCCCAGGCCTGTCCCAGGTTAACCATCGTGTCCGAGCCCTTGATTTGAAGCGTGGAATTGTTTTCCGTTCCCGCGTTTTTACCGCCGCAGGAACAGGCGAAAACGACGATTCCCAAGACGAGGGTAGTCAAAACGGACTTCCGAGCAGGAATCCACATATCCTTCGTCCTCGCAGAGGTCTCCTTATCGAAAGGGAATTATGGAAGTTAAGAGGAGATTATAAAAGGCGTGTTTATGCCTGTCAAGAAATGTCGCCGGGAGCCGGCGATGCGGGCTTCAACGAGATTTCATCGTTTTTTCGTTCCGCCTTCATCATCTGGAGTTATCTTCCTCTCCGATGACATCAGCCCGGAAAACGCCGACGTTCGGCGGGTTTGAATAAAAAGCGGATTTTGGCTCTTGCCAACCCGGGAGGAATATCCGACAATGTCCGGGGAGGAGACTATGGAACGCGTATTCGACGAGGAATTACAGTTCCTTAGAGAAAAGCTTCTGCGGATGGCCGTTTCGGTCGAGGACGCCCTGTCGCTGGCCATCGAAGCGTTGAAGGATCAAAAGGAGGAACCAGCCCGCAAGGTTCTGAAAAACGAAGATAACATCAACCTCCTCGACATCGAAGTCGACGAGATCTGCATGCGGTTGCTCGCTCTCCGGCAACCGATGGCCGGCGATCTCAGGTTCATCACTTCGGCGATGAAAATCAGCAACGATTTGGAGCGCATGGGCGATCTGGCGGTCAATGTCGCCGAATTAGCCCTGGAACTGGCCCGGCTTCCCCTGCTTAAACCCCTGATCGACATCCCGCGGATGGCCCGGATGGCCCAGGCGATGGTCCGCGATTCGATCAACGCCTTCATCAACCGGGACGAAGCTCTCGCCCGCGACGTCTGTATCCGGGACGACGAGGTCGACGCTTTGGACGACCAGATTTTACGGGAGCTCCTGACCTTCATGATGGAGGATCCGCACACTGTCCGTCGGGCGGTGGCCTTGATCCTTGTCAGCCGGAACCTGGAACGGCTGGCCGACCACGCCACCAACATCGGCGAGGACGTCATTTACATGGTCAAGGGAAAGACGATCAAGCATCATATCGAGAATAGACGCATCTCGGGCCCGCCTGAAACTGGGACTTGATTTTTATTTTTATTAAGGTATAATTAACCCAATGTTTTCTTGTGCCGGCTGGAGAAAACCTACATCCTTCCTAATACCAATATTTTCCCTTTTCTGCTGTTAAACACAGCCGGCATTCTCCCCCTTTTCCCCCGCTTCTGTTTTCGTCGATCCCTGCCCGGTGGTCGATTCTCATGAATTCTTTGATCGCCGTCCGGCGGGGCGGATTGGGAGACCTTCTGGTCGCCCTGCCCGCGGTTCGCCTTCTTCGATTCGCTTTTCCTGAATCCCGGATCACGCTGGTGTCCCGCCCCGCCTACGGCTGTCTTTTCGTCGAGGCCGGGGTCGTGGACGCCGTCGAGGACGCCGATGATTTCCGCTGGGCGGCTTTGGCCGGGGCGGACGAGTTCCTGAACCGGGAGGACCTTTTTCTTCCGGAAGCCGGGCTCGTCGTCGGGTGGTTTCATTCACGGACGGCGTCGGATTTCAAAAAAGGCGCGGCCGCGCTCTTGCCCGGGGCGTCGATTTGGGCCATTGACTCCGATCCGCTCGCCGGGAAACCGTTGTCCCGATCGTTTTTTAATCAAACCACTGCGTGCATCCGGAGATTGAATTGTCCGGCGGCGCCGTTCGAAGAGTGCGACCGCCTCACGTTGCCGCCGCGGCCGGCGCCCCGGGGGTGTCCCGCCCGGCCTTACGCCGTCGTCCACCCGGGTGGCGGGAGCCGGCTCAAACTCTGGCCGGGCGAACGTTTCCGGGAAATCATTCGGGCGCTTGCAGAGGCCGGTCTCTCCGGCGCGGTGGTTTTGGGCGAGGCCGAAACTTCCTTAACGACCGAATGGACCGATTCCTCCCTCCCTTCCGGTTGGATTCTCGTCGACCGTCCGTCTCTTCCGGACCTGGCCGCGCTTCTCTCCGGGGCCTCGTATTACCTGGGAAACGACTCCGGAGTGACGCACCTGGCCGCCGTCCTCGGCGCGCCGGGGTTGGCGGTCTTTCGGTCGGAATTCGCCGGAGCCTGGCATCCCGGCGGAAAGATTGACGTGATTTCCGCCGAGGATGTCCGGGACATTTCCGTCGCCGCCGTCCTTACGCGGCTTGATTTTTCCCGTTCGATCCGATAGACTACATCCAGGCTCTCTTTGGCCGGCTGGAGAGAGTTCCCTCATGAGTATCATCACCCCCTTTTGCTAATCAGCCGGCATAAAAACCCAGAGTTAGCTTACCCGCAATTCCCGGTGAGGCGATGCTCTCACGTCCCGCCGCCGTTTATGGTATAAAGAATGTTGCCCGGTGAGGCGGGCCCAGACGAGGGCAAGATGGCTGAAGATGCCGAGTCCGCGAACCTGACGGTCCCCGCCGAAATGAGTGAGATCGAGCGGGTTCGCGTCTTTCTCAAGGAGCGTCTCCGGAACGTCCGGATTTCGGGCGACGACCTCTTCCACCTCGACCTGGCCCTCTTCGAAATCCTGGTCAACATCGTCCGTTACGGGTATCCGCACGATGCCGGCGAGATCCGGGTGGAACTCCGGATCGATCCGCGGGCGGTGCGGCTGGAGATCCGGGATCACGGGATCCCGTTCGATCCCCAGGCGGCGCCCCCTCCGGCCTTGGACGACATTCTCAGCGGAAGGGAAAAAGGCGGGTTGGGGATTCACTTGGCCCGGACGTTCACCGACGAAATGACCTACCGGCGCGAGGGCGCCGAAAACGTCCTGATCCTCCGAAAAACCTTCAGTAGATGACCTGGTTCTTCCCGTATTTTTCGACCAGGCGGTCGATTTCCTTCAGGATCAAATCGCGGCGGATTAAAACGGCTTTGATTTCCTTATCCGTGAGATAGGGGCCCGTGATTTGATGAAGAACCTCCGGCGTCAGCAACTTCAATTTTTCGATAAAGACGGCTGGTAATGCGGACATGGTTCCGGGGAATTTTTTGCTGTTCTCGTTGAAGATCAGGCTGTCGCCGTATCGGCCCGTCGTCCGGAAGGACCGGGAATGATCGATGAGGATGAGGCGCCAATCCTCGGTGATAAGAATGTTGTTGGCGTGCCGGTCCTCGTTGCAAATCAGGTTATCGAAGGCGCGCTGGAGGTAGGCCGCGCGGTTGAAGCGGAACGCCTTGATCCCGCCCGGCCTTTTGGCCTTGCCTTCGAGGACATCGTGATAAGGAAACGTGCCTTCCACCCAGAGCTGGAGTGATCCCCGGTTTTCCTCGTACCGCCGTTCGATCGTGACCGGAACCATGTTCAATCCGAGGTAACGGTCGAGGCGGTAGGCGGCGATTTCCCACATCCAGCCCTCCAGGTAGCCCTTCGGGCGGCCTTCCGGGTTCTTCCAGACGGCGAACTGTTTTTCGCCGTCTTTCTCCAGGACCATTTGATAGGGATTGGTGACGGCTTCCGATCCGCCCATTTGCCTGATCATGGTCATTTTGGCCGTGGCCATGAATTCTTCCCAATCCTTGTCCCGGGCGATCTCCTCGGGCTTGAATTGGGCGATGAGCGCGGATCCCAGGAAGAACAGACCTCCGAGGAGGATGATCCGATTTCCTGTTTTATTCATCTCGACCCTCCATCCGCCGATCCGGCGTCCGTTCAATAAAGGACCTTGTCTTCACCGTCCCGGGCGATCATCTCTTCCACTTCTGTCAGAATGAGATCCTTGCGGACCAGAACGGCCTTGATTTCCCTTTTCGTCAGATAAGGCCCGACCGCTGCTTGGACGGCGGCCGCGTCCAGGGTTTTCAAGCGGTCGAGGAACGCCCGGGGGATCCGGCGAAAAAGCACCGGCCTCTGTCCTCCCGGCCCGGCAGCCATCATCTTGATTCCCCGGACGCCGTAAATCAGGCGTTTGCCGTATTCTCCGTCCGCTCGGAATGCCCGGGAGTGGTCGATCAGAATCACCCGCCAATCCTCGGTGAAGAGGATGTTCTGTTGCGTCCGGTCGTCGTTCCCGATAAGGGAATCCCAGAGACGACAGACGTATTTCATCTTATCCGTTTGTTCGAGAGATGCGGCGGGAATTTGGATGGCGCCCGCGCTTTCCTGGATTTTGAGCAGGCTGTATCGGTTTTCCGCCCAATAGGAAAGAGCGCCGGGTTTGCCGAGGAATTTCCTTTCAACCGCGGGCGGAATCATATTCAGGCCGAGGAGTTTGTCCAGGCGATAAGCGGCGATTTCGTAACGCCACTCGTCCGGCCGTCCGCCCGGTTCCGTGGTGACGTTCTTCCAGACGGCCTTATGTTCGAGGCCGTCCTTCTGAAGATAGAGTTTCCAAGGAGCCGTGACGCCTTCGCCGACGGGCTCGGAGCGGACGATTTTGGCCGTCCTCAAGAATTCTTCGTGTTCCGCCCGCCGTTCGATTTCGGCGGGCGTGAATTGCCCTCGGAGGGGTAAGGCGGCCGCGGCGAGAACCCCGACGAGGATAAAGAAACAGACGCGGTTTTCAACGTTCATGAAAGGCGCCTCCGTCCGCTTTATTCCTAATATAGAACCGGTCCGAACGAAAATCAATCCCGCGTCCGATCAACCGGGCGACGGTTCTTTCGGGCGCGCCGCTCTTTTTTTTCGGTGTTCCTTGGCGATCTGAACGCAGAGGAAAATCCAGAGACACACGCCGACGGCGTTGACGACCGCGAATCCCTCGATCGAGAAGGCCAGGACGGCCGTGCCCAGCCACACGACGGCGGCGCAGAGGGTGTCGCCGCCGCGGACGAAAAACGTCTCGATGGCCGCCAGGGCCTTATACTTTTCCTCGCGGTTTGTAACGAGAAACAGCGCCGACCGGGTCGTTTTCATCAAGGAATAGTCCGTCCCGTCTTCAATCGACTTGATCCATTTCAGGAGAACGAGCGACGCTCCGAAGGCGGCATAACCGTATCCGCCGAGGGCGATGACCGGAAGAAAGAGAAGGGCGCCGGTAACGCCCACCCAGCGGAAGATGCGCGAAACGAGAAAAAGTTGGATGAGGAGCCCGATGATATTGGTCTGCGATTCCAATCCGGCAAACGCGATACTGATGTAGTTTGCGAGTCCGGCCCCTCCGGCGGCGGCCGCCCCCAACTCCCGGAGGGCCATTTTTCGCTGAAGGTCGGAAAACATGAAAATGCCGAGGGCATTGATGAAATTGTAAAGGCCGATCATCAGCGCGATCAGGAGGAGATAGCGGCTTTTAAAAATCAGATGAAAGCCTCCGGCCGGGTCGAGAGGCCGTTCTTTGGCCGTCGGCAGCTCTCCTGTCCGCTCCCGATGCTCGCGAAGGTCAAGGCCGTGGATTTTCCAGGTTAGGAGGATCGTCAGGGCCAGCACCGCCGCCGTCGCCATCATCATCCCGTACGGACCGAAAACGGGGATGAGTTCGCGGGCGACAAGCGGCCCGACGACGCCGCCGAGCGACGCCCCGAGGGCGATCAAGGGAAAAATCCTTTTTCCCTGCTCTTCGTCGTAAATGTCGTTGGCGAATCCCCAGAATTGGGCGGGAATCATGAGGTTGTACATTCCGATCCAAATGAAAAAAGCGATTCCGAGAATCGAAATCGGCACTCCGGCCAGGTTTAAAACGTCGAAAATGAAAAGATTCGAGATGCAGAACAGGGACACCCAGGTGATCAGAAGATGGCGGGGAACCTTGGAGGCGATCTTGGCGAATCCCTTAACGACGAAAATCAGGAGGAACGCCTGGGGGATAGCCAGGTAGCTTTTCACCGAGGCGGAATGGGCGGCCAGGAGAAGCCCCTCCCGGACGGCCTTGATCTGATAATATCCGAAGATGATGAGGAAACTGTTCAGGGTCAGAAGAAGGGCCTTGGCCAGCTCTTTCGGGCGGATGACCGTCAGGACCCGGAGAGCTCCGGATACGGTCTTGGCGGCCGCGCGCGGCTCGGTTCCGGGCGAATTTTGCGCTTTCATGTTTGGAGACTAATGTTCCGGCGTTTTACTTTCGAAAAGGACGGCCGCTTCTCCTTTTTCCTTGATCAGTCCTTGGAAAATTCCGGTGATCTGTTGCTTGCGTTCGAACAGCGCCGTGATTTCATCGGGATGAAGGATACGCTGGAGCCGTTCGGTGAGCTCGGAAAGGGTGAGCATCTCGAGATGCCGGAAGAGTCGCCGGGAACAGCGCTGAAGAATGCAGCTGGGGGCGATCGCCGGGGCGGGGCGAAACGCTCCGGAAAAATCGACCCGGCAGACCTTCCAGGTGTCCCGGTGAATCAACGTGTCGTCCTTATCCCCGCAATCGTCGGCGACCAGGGCTTCGAAAATCTGAACGTCGGTGAGGCGGTCGAGGAAATCGGGCAGGTTGGGCGGTTCCTCCCGGAGCCGCTCCCGGTCCCGTTCGCTTCGGCAGTTTTCCGCGTACCATTGAAGGCTACCCGTCATCCCCTCGATTTCCCGTTCGACGACCGGGGGAATGATCTCCAATTCGAGGAGCCGGCTGAGCGCGTAAGCTGCCAGCTCATAACGGTAACTGTGCCGCGTCGGCTGATCGGTCGGCCGGTCGATGTATTTAAAGAGGGCCCGGGCTTGCGTCCGTCCGTCGTCAAGCGTCACCCGCCAGGGCATGGTCCGTCCGGACTCGACGTCCTTTTCGACGGCGACGACGGCGGCCGAGGCCAGGTAGGATTCGATGTCTTTGATCGTCAGGGTCGATGGGGGCGATTGGCCGATCGCCGCGGCGGCGAGAATCAAGGCCGCCAAGAATCGGCCGGGAAAATAACGGGCGTTGATAGGCGCGTTCATTTCATCACCTCGCTTTCCGCCGGGGAAGGGATTTCATTTGAAATTTGCCGTCGGTGATGATCAGGGCGGATTTATAGCCGCCCTCTTTCATCCAAATTCCGGTGTCGATGATCCAGATTTTCCCCCCAAGGCGGCTGTTCGACCGGCCGAAAACGACTGCGGCGGTCGGGGTATGGCCGACGACGATCGCCCTCGCCCCCAGGTTGGCCAGGATCCGGTCCGTTTCCTCCCGAATCGTTTCCTCATCTTTCGTCGCGAGGTCGCGGTACCACAGGGGCCCCCGGGTCTGGTAAAGCCAGGACCACGCGAATTCCTCCTTCCAGAAATATCGGTCGAATTCGTGGGCCGTCGCGGAATTGATCAGTTCGCAGGGCTGGGTCGATAGGGCTTCGGTGAGTCCACCGTGGACGAAGACGACGTCGTTGATTTTGATGACGACCGGATGCCCGGCGAGCCATCGTCCGTAGTGTTCGTTGAAATATTTCGTATAAACGTTCCGTGCCTGGGGATTCCCCTCCATGTAACGTTCCCAGAGCAGGTTGTATTCCCCGTAGGTGGACGCTTCGGCCTCGAATTCCGCGTCTTTCCGGTTGCGGATCCAATCGGGCAGGAAGGCCCGGAATTGCTCAGGCGTGACGTACCCTTTGATTTCAAAGGAAAGGCCGAGAATGTTCATCTCCTCATGATTTCCCAGGAGCATGTGGACGGCCCCGCCGGCTTCCCCGGCTTCGATTTCCAGGCGCCGGATGAGGTCGAGAATTTCCCGGGCGGCGGGCCCCCGGTCCATAACGTCGCCCATCTGGACAAGGTGGGTTTTTCCGGCGATCCAATGGAGGCGGCGGTCGATGATTTTCAGGTCCGTTAAAATTTCGACGAACGGATCATAGGCCCCGTGAAGGTCGCCGATGGCCACGATTTTCTCGACCCCGGTGAAAACGCAGGGGGACGGGGGATCGGGGGAAACCGCAAGAAGCGGCGCGGACGGGACCCGTCCCGGAAGAAGAAGGAGGAGAAGGGCGGCGACGAGCGGGAGGACGGCGGCGAACGGAAGCGCTTCCCTCCGACGACGCAAGCGTTGGACTTCTCGAGGCACGAAACAGCCCTCCCCGCCTCTCTTTAATATGCCTTTCGGCCGGGGCGGAGTCAAGGGAAGAGGTGCTTGACGAGAGGTTCGGCTTGGATCATCCGGCTTCTCCGGGGCCGGGAAAGACGGTCCTGTCTTCCCTTCGAGATTGATTCCGCCGGAAATGTTTATTATCATTCATCCATAAGCTTGGAGGAGGGTGAAATCCCATGAAAAATCTCAAAACGCTGATCCGAGTGACGATGGGGCTGGGCGTGCTGTCCCTCCTCGGGGGAGTGTCCAGCCACCTGGCCTTGACGGATATCAACCACGGCGGGGCCGAATTGACGCTGGAGTGGACGATCTTACGAGTGAGCGCCTTGGTTTTTGCGGCTTTTATCGGTCTGGCGTTGTTGACGCTGAGCCGGGTCTTGAAAAAAATTTCTTAAAGCCTCTTTTTCCGTCCTCGGGACGCATCCGAAGATCTAATGTCGATTCTCGTTTGACAACACTTCCGGCTTCCGATAATGTAAAGAAAAAAGACGAGGCAAGCCGATGGTCATCACCAAGCGGGAACAAGGCAACGTCGTGATCTTAGACCTGGAAGGGGAAATCCGGCGTTCGGACACAACCAGCGTATCCGTTCATCAGCACGTTAAGGAACAACTGGACGCCGGAAAACGCGATCTTCTCCTGAATTTCGACAAAGTCCCGTTCATCGACAGCTTCGGAATCGGTGAGATTCTGGCCAGCTACATCTCGACCCAGAATATCGGCGGCCGGCTGAAATTGACCGGGATCTCCAAACGGCTTTTGCTGGTCTTTCAAGTCACCCAGTTGACGCGGGTCCTGGATATCCAGGACAACGAGGAGAAAGCCCTGGCGAGCTTTCTGAAGGGCTGACCCGGGTTTTCGGGAGGCCCCGCCGATGAACGGCCGCTTTCGCCCGATCATCAACCGCTTCGTCCCCGTCCATCCCGGTGAAGAGCGCCTGGCCGGTTTCTTATTTGCCCATTTTTTCTTCCTGATGGCCGCAATCTACGTTTCCAAGGTTTCCAAAACATCCTTGTTTTTGGGGCTGGGATTGACGAAGACCTCGCTTCCGCTCGTGTATTTCATCTCGGCCGTTCTCTCCGGCCTCTTTGCCGCCTGGAACACGAAAAAAATCCGCTCGCTGGACCGGTGGGCGTATATTTCCTGGAGCCGGTTGTTTTTCGCCGTCGGGACGATCGCCTTTTGGTTTCTTTTCGGAATCGGCGGGCCCGTCGTCCCGGCGTTATACTGGTTCTGGTTAGAGCTTTTCGTTCTCGCTTCCGTCACCCAATTTTGGGTCGTGGCCGGGTCCGTCTGTGAACCGCGCCGGGCCAAACACCTGGTGAGCTTTTTCGTGAGCGGCGGGCTCATCGGCGGAATCTGTGGTTCCGTTCTCGTCATTTTTCTTTCCCGTCTCGTGCCCGCCCGGCACCTGATCCTCCTGGGCCTTGTCTTTTACCTGGTCGCCATGGGCTTCATTCGGGCGGCGGTCCGGATTTCGCCCGCCCACCCGAACGAAACAGAACCGGGACCGCCGCCGGATTATTGGGACGGGTTCCGGACTCTGGCGGCCAATTCCTACCTCCGCCTCCTGGCCGCGTTGATCGTCGTTACCCTGGCCGTCTCGACGATGATCGATTTTCAATTCAATCTGACGGTCAAAGCCGCTTTCCCCGTCGAAGCGAAGCGGACCGCCTTTCTCGCGGTCTTCTCCGTCGGCGTGCTGGTTGTCTCCTGGGTGTTGAATTCCTTGTTCGCCCATCGAGCGATCCGGGCCCTGGGGTTGCGGACGGCATTGTTCGTGACGCCGCTCGTGCTGGCCTTCGGCTCGGCCGCGGTCTTTATCATCCCGGCGGCCGGGATCACGGCTTGGGCGGTTTTCGTGAAGGGAGCCGATAAAAGTCTGACCCATACCTTCAGCCAGGCGACCCGGGAGCTCCTGTATCTCCCGGTCTCGGAGGACGTCAAGGCCAAGGCCAAGATGACGATCGACATATTCGTCAGCAAATGCGGCGAAGCGATGGCCAGCCTCCTTCAGGTCGTATTCGGCGTGTTCCTGGCCTTTGAAGCGGACCGGATGAGTTTCGTGACGATCGCCATAATCGTCCCCTGGCTTTTAATCCTCGTCCGGATCGGCCGGCGTTATCTTCCGGCGATCCGGGAAAACCTTGTCCCCTCGAGGCCCGACGCCGAACGGGTTGTCCGGGAACAGGCCCGGGCGGACACGGCCAAACAGCTTCTCGATCTTTTGGAAAGCCGGGAGCGGAGCTCCGTTCTTTACGCGTACAATCTGTTCGACCTGTTGAAGGCCGAAAAGCTGACGCCCGAATTGCGACAGGTGCTGTCGGACAAATCGGCCGAGGTCCGGGCCTCCGCTCTGGATACGCTGCTCGACGCGGATTACGAAACGCTCGGTCCCGAATGGGCCGAGAGGGAGGACAAGGACACGCTCGACATCATCGTCCGAGAGGTGCTGGCCCTCGATTCCTACCAAAACGTCATGAGCCGTCCGTTCGCGGAGGTCGCCGCCGCCGAGTCGCCCGCCCGCGAAGTCGAGCAGATGGAATTGGCCAAGGCACTGGGCATGATGCCCGCCGACGCGCCGCTGACGGAACACCTGCCGCGATTGTTGAAACACGAATCCCCGAGCGTCGTCCATTACGCGCTGGAAAGCGCGGCCCGTTTGAGAAAACGCGATTGGCTGCCCCTCATCGTCCCCCATATCGGCCGCTCCTCGGTCAGTGACCGGGCGGCCGAAACGCTGGAGGCCTATGGCGACCGGGCTCTGCCCGTCCTCCGGGATTGGCTCTCGGACTTCCGGGCGGACCTTCATGTCCGGCGGGCCTTGCCCCGCGTTCTGGCTGCGATCGGAACGCCCAAGGCGGCCGAGACGCTGGTCCGCCAATTGCGCCGGCGCGATCCCGATGTCGCCGAAGCCGTGATCGAATCCTTGTTCAAACTCCGGACGCGCCGCGACGGAATCCATTTCCGCGAACGCGAGATCCGGCCCGAAATCCTTTATTACGTGCGGGCGGCCTGCCGGGAGGCCGAAACGGCTTTGGCCGGGGAAAAGGACGGCGAAAGGCGGGCCGGTACCCCCGTTTCCGGATACCGGCAGATTTTTCTTCTCCTGGGCCTGATCTATCCTCACGAAGACATCGGCCGGGCTCTT
>JAPKZG010000103.1 GCA_026393895.1 Candidatus Aminicenantota bacterium | reverse complement strand
ACGGCGGAAGTCGAGAGGTCGCTGCGGGTCCTGGACGGAGCGGTGGTGCTCCTTTGTGGAGTCGGTGGAGTCGAGCCCCAATCCGAGACTGTCTGGCGGCAGGCGGATAAGTACCGGGTGCCCCGGATCGTGTTCATCAATAAGATGGACCGCGTCGGGGCGGATCCGGAACGTGCCGTGGCGATGATTCGCTCGCGGCTCGGAGCTTATCCCCTCCCCATTCAGGTTCCTTTGGGTCGGGAAGACTCCTTTCGAGGGGTCGCCGACTTGGTGGATCTTAATGTCTATGACTGGGGTGAGGAAGTGACCGGAATGGAATTTGAAAAGCGGGCGATCGGCGGGGCCGAAGAGGCCGAAGTCCGCGCCCGGAGGGCCGAGATGATCGAAGCCCTCGCCGAAGTGGACGAGCGCGTCCTTGAGGCCTACCTCGGGGGCGCCGAACTCTCGCCGGCCGAAATCAAGGCCGCCCTCCGCCGGGCGACCCTCGCCGGCAAATGCGTCCCGGTCCTTTACGGAGCTTCGTTCCGGAACAAGGGCGTCCAGCCGCTGTTGGACGCCGTGGTCGATTACCTGCCGTCGCCCTCCGATATCCTGCCGGTCGAGGGCTTCCACCCGAAAACCCATCATCCCGAAAGCCGCAAGGCGTCCGATGACGAGCCGTTCTCGGCCCTTGTCTTCAAGCTGCAGAACGATCCGTTCCTCGGCTCGCTGGCGTATTTCCGGGTTTACTCGGGCAAAGCCAAGGCCGGGACGGCGTTCTACAACGCCAACAAGGACGACGAGGAGCGGCCGGCCAAGTTTCTCGAAATGCATTCCAATAAGCGCCGGGAGGTCAAAGAACTTTTCACCGGCGATATCGCGGCCATGGGGACGATGAAGCCCGTCTCGACCGGCGACACCTTCTGCGCCAAGAACCGGCCCATCATCCTCGAGCCGATCCGGTTCCCGGAACCGGTGATTTCGGTCGTTTTGGAACCGCGGACGCGGGTCGAGCACGCCAAGCTCCAGGTCGCCCTGGGCAAACTCGGCAAGGAAGACCCGACGCTGCGGATCACCCAGGACCCCAACACGGGGCAGACGCTCGTCTTCGGGATGGGAGAGCTCCATCTGGACATCCTCATGGACCGCCTGTCCCGGGAGTTCGGCGTCCAGGTCAACATGGGCCGACCCCAGGTCGCTTACAAGGAAACCATCCTTCGGGCCGCCGAGGGCGAGGGCGTCCACGACCGCCCGATCGCCGGGAAGCCCCAGTTCGCCCGGTGCCGGTTGGCCGTCGAGCCTCGCGGGCGGAAAGCCGGTTTCGTTTTTGAAAATCGGCTGAAAAGCGGGATGGTGCCGGCCGAGTTCGTCGCCCCGATCGAGGACGGCGTGCGGGAATCGCTCGATTTCGGCCAATTGGCCGGCTTCCCGATGACGGACCTCAAAGTGACCCTGAAGGAAGCCGAATACCGGGAAGACGAGGCTTCGGCGACGGCCTTCAAGATCGCGGCCGCGGCGGCGTTCAAGGCCGCCGTCGTCAAGGCCATTCCCATCCTTCTCGAACCGCTCACGCGGCTGGAGGTCGTCGCTTCCGAAGAGTATTTGGGAGACATCGTCGGCGACCTGAACGCCCGGCGCGGCGCGATCGACGGGATGGAAACGCGGGCCGGCGCCCGGGTCATCCATGCCCTTGTTCCCCTTTCGGAAATGTTCGGCTATGCCACGATCCTTCGGACCCTGACCCAGGGCCGGGGCGTGTTCACGATGGAATTTTTCGCGTACGAGGCAGTTCCGCCCGCGATCATGGAGCAGATCGTTGCCCGGATCGAAGGGCGGGTCTCCTACGACAATTAAGGGAGGTTACGATGGCAAAGGCGAAATTCGAGCGGACGAAGCCCCACGTGAACGTGGGGACGATCGGACACATCGACCATGGGAAGACGACACTGACGGCGGCGATCACCAAGGTGTTGGCAACGAAGGGCCTGGCGACGGC
>JAPKZG010000027.1 GCA_026393895.1 Candidatus Aminicenantota bacterium | reverse complement strand
AAGTCCACCCCCGATAATTATCACACGCTTACCAACGGGGAGCCAGAATTTCGTTAACCACCCCAGCACCCTCGGCCCGAAGAATCTCAAATATGGTTTTACCTTGTGGTGCAGGGCAGGTGTCGTCAACACTTTGGGGTTGTTTAATCCGGCAATTTCTGGAACTGCTAAAGTCCCGCCGGTAGCTACGATAACCACATCCGGTTTTATCAGTTCAGCTATCGAGTGATCAAAATTTTTACCCAGTTTTATTTTTACTCCCCTTATAAATATAGGACGCAAGAAGCCCGGTCGTCCGGTCGAACGAAACCGAAAAGTCGGCGCCGCGAACCGTCACGGTCGCGCCGTCCTGCCCGAAAGTCACCTTCGGTATCTTCGCCGCATCCATCGCCGCAACGGGACGGACGATCCCGACCGGGAATTGATCGGCCGCGGCGACATGGCCCCGCGGAATGAGCGGTTCCTCCTCGGCGTATACGGCCCGCACATTCAGAAAATACTCGACTCCTTCGGCCGCTTCTTCTCCCGGCATATCGAGCGGATAGATTTTGCTTCCGCCTGGAGCGATCGAGGGATTCCGGATTTCTCCCTGGGCGATCGGTTGCCCGCCGACCCCGTCCGGCACGAATTCCCAGCGGATGACGAAACCGTCCAATTCCCGGAAAGCATAACTGTTTTTAACCTCGAGTGCCGGCCGCCCGTCTTCCGTCGCCGTTTTCCGGAACTTGATGTATTGATAAACCTTCTTCACTTCCCACAGCCCGGGATGCGGTTCCCGTTCGGAGTTGACCAGGCCGTTGCAGCAGAAATTCCTGGACGTCGGAATCTCCTTGGGACCGAAATCCCCGCCGTAGGCGTAATACGTTTCACCGTTCGCGCCCTTGGCCTCGTAGCTTTGGTCGACCCAGTCCCAGACCAAGGCGCCCTGGAGATTCGGATACTTTTCGATCACGTCCCAGTAATCCTGGAGGTTGCCGTTGGAGTTGCCCATGGCGTGGGTGTATTCGCACATGATCAAGGGGCGAGTCCGTTTTTTCAGACCGTACGCCTCGAGTGTCTCGATCCGGGCGTACATCGGGCAAACGATGTCGGTATGGGCTTTCATCATCGCCGGCTCATAATGGACCGGCCGCGACGGGTCGCGCCCGTGAATCCAGGCCGAAGTCGCTTCGAAGTTGATCCCGTCGCCGGCTTCGTTGCCCAGCGACCAGATGATGACCGAGGGGTGGTTCTTGTCCCGCTCGACCATCCGGATCGTCCGGTCGAGGTGGGCCGGGCCCCAGTCGGGATTCTTAGCCAGGCTTTTTTCGCCGTCGCCCATGCCGTGGCTTTCGATATTGGCCTCGTCAATCAGATAAAGCCCGTACCGGTCGCAGAGATCGTACCAGCGCGGGTCGTCCGGGTAATGACATGTCCGGACGGCGTTGATGTTGAATTGCTTCATCAATTGAATGTCCCGGATCATCGATTCAAACGACGGTGAATAAATTCGGCGTTTCGGCGGTCCAGAGGAGCGGCGCGGACACGTTCCGGGCGAGGTGGACGATCCCCGTTTCTTTTCCTTTCGCCGTGTCGATCGGCGCGCTCTCTATAAACACCGTCTCCCCGTCGCCGTCCACGAGCGAGACTTCGACGGCGTGGCGGCCGCCGGCGCTCCCGGTTTTATCCGTCACCTCGACCGAGACATCCAGGAATCCGTCCCGGTCATTTGCCGCCACGTCCGCCTTGGCCCAGAAATCGCGGATCCGGACCTTGGGTGTTGCGAACAGATAAACATCGCGCTCGATCCCGCTGATCCGCCAAAAATCCTGGCACTCGAGATAGGAGCCGTCCGACCAGCGGAAGACCTGCAGGGCGACCTCGTTTTTCCCGTCCTTGAGAAAGCGGGTAATGTCCCATTCGGCGGGCGTTTTGGCGTCCTCGCTGTATCCGGCGTACCGGCCGTTGATCCAGACGTAGAAGGCTGATTTCACCGCTCCGAAATGGATGAAGATTTCCCGGTCTTTCCAGTCGGCGGGAATCTCAAACGTCCGTTTGTAACAGCCGACCGGATTGTTGTCCCGGGGGAGATGGGGCGGGTCGGGCTGTTCGCCCGGCTTGAGCCATTCGTAATCCGTATCGAGGTAAATCGGCACGCCGTATCCCTGATTTTTCCATTCCTCGCCGGTCGGGCCCTTGAGGTCGAGGGCGCCGGCGGAGGCCGCGACGGCCAAAACAGACAACGCCGATAACAATGCGAATAACTTCTTCATCTCCGCCTCCGTCCCCTAATTTGAATTCAACGCCTTGACTAGCTCCTCGATCTCCGGCTTGGCCGCTTCGGCCAGGGAAAGAAGCGGCCGACGGACCGGGCCTCCGTAATATCCCTGGATTTCCATGGCGTATTTCAGGCCGGGAAGCCCGTACGTTTCCATTACGGCTTTGTTCAGGGGGGTCAGAGCGAGCTGTCGTTGCGTCGCTTCGTCGATCCTGCCTTCCTTGAAGAGCCGGAAAATATCCAGGCAGGCGGCGGGCGCGGCGTTGGCCACGGCCAGGATCGCCCCGGAGGCGCCCATGACCAGCGCCGGCAGGATGACAAATCCCGAGCCGACCAGGCAGGAAAAATTCTCAGGGACGTGGGGGATGACCTTTCCGAGGTAGGAAATGATCCCCGAGCTTTCCTTGAGACCGACGATGTTCGGATGGGCCGAAAGCTCGATCAGCAACTCCGGCTCGATCGTCACCCCCGTGTTTTGGGGAATGTTGTAGACAATCACCGGGATCCTGGCCCCGTCGGCCACTGCGAGATAGTGGCTGCGGAGAACGTCCTTGGTCATTTTCGCCTTGTAATAGCTCGGCGGCCGGACCAGCGCCGCGTCGGCCCCCACGGCGGCCATCCGGTTGGTGAACGAGGTCGTGAGCTTCGTGGATTCCTGACCCGTTCCGGCGATCACGAGTTTCCCGGGCGCGGTTGTTTCCCGGGCGGCCCGGACCAGCCGCTCGGATTCATCGTTCGAGAGCAGGACGCACTCGCCGGTGGACCCTAAAACGACGTACCCGGATAAATCGAGGGCGTTGAATTTCGCAATGTTCTCACGAAAGCGGTGAACGGCGAGGTCTTCGCCTTCGAACGGGGTGGTGAGGGCGGGGAAGATCCCTTGAAAATTCTTGCTCATCGGCTTTGTCCTTATCGGGCCGGCGGATCTCCCGCTCGACCCGTCTCAATTCGGCTTCGTTGAATCCGAAATAATGACCGACCTCATGGATGACCGTGGCCCGGACCTGGTCGCGGATCTCGTCTTCGGTGTCGGCGAATCGTTCCAGCGGCTTTTGAAAGATGAGAATGACGTCCGGCGGGTAGTTGCCGTAGTACGAACCTCGTTTGTCCAGGGGAATGCCGTGGTAGAGACCGAACAGATCCCAAGGGGAACGGAGGCCCATGTCGGCGACGATCTCGGGGGAGGGGAGGTCCTCGACCAGGACGGCCACGTTTTCGATCCGTTTGCGGAAATTCTTAGGCAGGCCGTCGATCGCTTCGGCGACCAGTTTTTGGAACCGCTCCCGGGTTAATTCGATCATGGTCCGGATTGTTTTCCTATGATATGGGAATAGCCGGTGGGGGTCAATTCGGCATTCCGTCCCCTCCGCGGCATTTACGAAGACGCAATAAATGCCCCGCTTCGGGGACGTGCGCCCCCTTGGTCGCGAGGCACAATTCTATAGGGTCAGTGTGGGCTTCTGTCCCCTCCGCGGCATTTACGAAGACGCAATAAATGCCCCGCTTCGGGGACGTGCGCCCCCTTGGTCGTGAGGCACAATTCTATAGGGTCAGCGTGGGCTTCTGTCCGCGTTTGTGGACATTTCTCTTGCCGCCTGTCCTTTTTTAAGGGTAACCGTCCGCCCATGTCGTATCCGCTCCGCCTGCAAACCGCGTGAAACCGTCTTGGCATGAAAAATGCTCTTATATGTTACGGAGAGCAAGGAGCGTTGGGAAAGGCGGAATTTCGCCTCAAGGAGTTATTATGAAAACGCTTCGCTTCGTCCTCATCGTTCTTCTCTTTTCGGCCGCGGCCTTCGCCCAAATCCAGGAAACCCCGCCGCCCGAGCCCCAGACGCTTCCCGAACAAACCGCCGTGACGAAAGATCTGGGACTGGGAGCGTTTGCCAATGAAAACGGACCCATTCTCCTGGTCATCGACACCGCGCTGGTCACCCGGATGCTCGATAATCCCTATGTCATGTTCTACGCCTACATGGCCGCCAAGGACCTGAACCAGAACATCTCGGTTGCCGCAAAGGACATCGTCATCGTCTATAAGGGCCAGGAGTTCGGGCTGCCTTCGGTCAAAGAGCTGCGAGCCAATTACCACGGGATCATGCGGGATTTCAATCTCTACAGGCAGTTGGGCAGGGAAGGCGTCAAGTTCTCCTGGGTGCGGTTTTATGATTTCCTGCACGCGCCGAATTTCTACCCGGTTTTGGATTTGCGCTCCGATCTGGCGACGGATGAAGGCCACATGTACGGAATCTATGGCTTCCGGACGCCTTTGTATTTCAAGAATCCCGGTTTGGCCAAAGGAGATACGCTGGTTTTCAAGGTCAGAGACGTCAAGAACCCCAATTTGACCGGAGAATGCGCCGTAATCCTCCAGTGACGGAGTCTCCCGGTTCTTAAGGGAATTTTCAGGTTTTCGTATTCCGCCCCCCTTAATCCGGGGACAGGGCTATCGAGTGCCGCCCCCCAGGGGCCCTGTCCCTACATTATTATTCCTGATATAATCCATTCCATGCTGGACCCGAAATTCGTCCTCGAAAACGTCGATCTGGTGGTTCAGAAGTGCGCTTTGCGCGGCATCAAGGTCGATCTTGAGGAATTTCTCCACCTGTCCGAAGCCAAGAAGGCCGCTCTTCACAAGGTTGAGGAGCTGCGTGCCCGGCGGAACAAAGCCTCCGAGGATGTCGCCAAGCTCAAACGGGCCGGCCAGGACGCCTCCGCCCTGATCGCCGAGACGAAACTCGTCGGCGACCGGATCAAGATCCTGGAAGAGGAACTGAAGCCGTATGACGAGCAGATCCGGCTGACTCTCCTCAACATCCCGAACATGCCCGAAGACTCCGTTCCGGTAGGGTTCGATTCTTCCGGAAACGTCGAGGCGCGGCGGGTCGGCGAACCACGGGATTTTGATTTCGAACCGCAGGCCCACTGGGACCTCGGGACCCGTCTCGGGATCCTCGATTTCGACCGGGCGGCGAAAATCACGGGTTCGCGTTTCACGGTCTACATGGCCGAGGCCGCCCGGATGGAACGGGCCCTGATCAATTTCATGCTCGACATCCACACCCGGGAGCGCGGCTTCACCGAGGTTATCCCGCCGTTCATCGCCAACGAAGCGAGTCTGACCGGGACGGGGAACCTCCCGAAATTCGCCCAGGACTTGTTCAAGCTCGAAGGCTATCCGTGGTATCTCGTCCCGACGGCGGAAGTTCCGCTGACGAACATCTACCGCGATGAAATCCTGGACGGCACACATCTGCCCCGCCGGTTTGCCGCCTACACGCCCTGTTTCCGGTCCGAGGCGGGCTCCTACGGCAAGGACATCCGCGGCCTCATCCGCCAGCACCAGTTCAACAAGGTCGAGATGATGATCTTCTCCCTCCCCGAGAATTCCACGAACGAGCTCGAATACATGACCGCCGGCGCCGAGGAGATCCTCAAGCGCCTCGGCCTGACGTACCGGGTCGTGACGCTGTGCACCGGAGACATGGGCTTTGCCAGCCGCAAGACCTACGACCTTGAGGTCTGGATGCCGTCCCGCCACGGATTCATGGAGATTTCCTCCTGTTCCAACTGCGGCGATTTCCAGGCCCGCCGGTCCAACATCCGGTTCCGTCGGGACCCCAAGGCCAAGCCCGAGTTCGTCCACACTCTGAACGGCTCCGGCCTGGCCGTCGGCCGGACGGTAGCCGCGATCTTCGAAAATTACCAGCAGGAGGGCGGCGCGATCGACGTCCCACAGGCCTTGCGCCCGTACATGAACGGCCTCAACCGGATTTCCCGATCATAATCGCCCCCGGGAGGGGGCGCCGCTCCTCTTGTCTCCGTTCCCGGATTGAATATGATGGGTAAGGTATGGTTCGCCTCCCCGCGGATTGATTCGGCGGGGAAGGCGGCGGCGGAAATCAGTCGGGTCCGGCTTCCGGAACCGAATGACATACGGAGGGATGGCCGAGTGGTTGAAGGCGGCGGTCTTGAAAACCGCTACCCGGTGTCCCCGGGTCGGGGGTTCGAATCCCCCTCCCTCCGTGCCTGCCCTGAAGACGCGCCCATTTTTCGGGGCCCCCCTTCTTGGAAGAGAGGATAAGATTTAAAAGGAATCTTGTAACGCGTTTTCGGAATGTGTTAGCGACGCCCGAAAGACGCCTTCAGACCGATCGTCCACGAAGCCGTCGCCGCGGGCTGGTAGGAATTTCCGTCCGGGTCGGGTTCGGTGAAGGCGTAGTACTCGACGCCGAAGATGTTTCGGCCGCTGAGCAGGATTTCCCAGGGCGATCCGGCGATCTCGAACTTGTAGCCGAGACGGACATGAACGAGGGTGTACGGATCGGTCCGACCGTAATAGACGTCGGGGTAGAGAGCCGCGTCGAAGAGGTAAACGCGGTTGGTCGAATCGACATACCAGGAGCTCACGTATTCCAGCGCGGCGCCAACCGACAGCGCGGACGTAATCTTGAAGTCGGCGTCAAGATAAAGTTGGTGTTCCGGCGAATTGGGCAGCCAAGTCCCTTTATAAACGGCAAGAGCATCGAGCGTTTGAACGGTGTCGTATTTGAAATGGCTGTAGGTATAGGCGAGGCGCAGGGCCAGCGGCTCAATCGGGTACCAGGAGAGCGATGTTTCCAGACCGTAGCGGGTGGTCGAGCCGACGTTGCCGTAGAACGTCTCGAGCGGCCGCGAGCTGATCCGGTAGCGGCCGAAATCGTTATCGGTGGCCAGGTGGAAGAGCGCGACGTCGTACGTGAAATTGCTTCCTGCGGAGCCGCGGGCGCCGATCTCCTCTCCCGACGACGTGGCCGGCTTAAGGTCCTTGTTGAACCCGCCGAAGGCGTTGGGGTTGTTGGCCAATTCTTCCGTACCGGGCGGGAGGAAGCCCGTGCCCCAGCTGGCATACAGCCCGAAAGTTGAAACCGGGTTCCAGGTCAGGCCGAGCCGTCCGGTAGCTTTCTTGTAGGCGTTGTCGCCGGAAAGCGATCCGACGTGATCATCCAATTTGCACGTGACGTCGTCGTACCGCAGGCTGAACGACGCACCCCAGTACGGGCCCAGCTCGACGCGGTCCAATAAAAAGATCCCGGCCGCGCTCTGGGTCATGGTTTGATCGGCCAGGACGCCGGTCCCTTCCACGGCGTCGCCCAGATTGGGATGGAGCAGAGCGTCGATCGTCTGCCAGCCGAAATCGGCCCCGGCGCTGAGGTGGTTTTTAAACGTATCGCCGCCGGTCGTATGGTTGACCTGGAGCGAAGCGCCCGGCGTGCCGTAATCCCGGTGGATGACCGACGACGGAACGGCCTCGGTGTATTTGGTGTGGCGGAAATATCCCATCAGGTCAAGGTCCAGGTTGTCGGCGAGGGCGATCCGGCTCGTGATTCCGCTCGTGAACCGGCCGGTCTGCTGGTATTCGTTCCCGGGGACGCGGTTGACCCCGAACATCTCCTGGTACCACGAGGGCGTGCTCCGATACTCGGCCAGGGAATAGGCGTCCGGGTTGGCCAGCTTGCGGCGGACGCCGGGATCGGCGCTGAACCAGGCCCGGTTGAGCCCTTCGGCGTTTCCGTTGTAGAAGTCGGTGTAGCCGAGAACGGCGGTCAGTTTGACCGCGGCGGAGACGTCGAACTTGAACTTGCCGGAAAAATTGTCGGCCCAGAAATCGGTGTGGTCGCGATAGCCGTCGCTCTTGGCATAGGATCCGGATACGCGATAGTTCAGAATCCCCGTCGTCCCTCCGAATTGGGCCAGACCTTTGACGAATCCGAAGGAACCCCCGGTGATGGAGGCGTCAGTTGCGATGGGGGCGGATCCGCCGTCCTCGGTCAGGATGTTGATGATGCCGCCCGAGGAACCGCTGCCATAGAAGGCGGCGGCCGGCCCGCGCAGGATTTCGAGGCGGCGGACCGTGGCCCAGTCGACGTCGAAGAAATCAGGAACGAATCCCGACGGATCGTTGAGCGGAACGCCGTCGACGATGGCCTTGATGCCGCGCGTGCCGCGCTCGGTCAGGATGCCCTGGCCGCGGATGGAAAGGTGGACCCGTTCACCGTCGGCCTGGTTGTCGACCTTGACGCCGGGGACGAGCTTGAGGGCTTCGTCGATGGCGATCGTCCGGGGCATGGATTGGAGGATCGCCGTCTCGACGATGGACGTGGCGGCCGGATTCTGTTTAAGGGGGATCTCGACGCGCGGCGCGGTGACCGTGACCTCGATGTTTTCCGGGGCTTGATCCTGAGATCGGCCGGCGGCGGATTTCCCGGCCGCGTCCGGGTCGTCGTCGCCGGCGATCGCGGCCGACGAGATGAAAGTCAGAAAGATGATGAAAAGCGGAATGAGGATGGAATATTGGCGGCGGAAAGAGGACAATGGATGCATAAAAATACTCCTTTCGCTTATCCCTTGATCTTTTTGATCATCGCGGCGGCGTTTTCGTTTTTCGGGTTCAGTTGCAGCGATTTTTCGTAATTTTCGACCGCCTTCTCTTTCTGGCCGTCCGCGAGGTAGGCCTCGCCCAGGGAATCGTAGACGTTGGAGGAATTCGGGTAGGCGGTGACATTCAATTCAAAAATCGTGACGGCTTCCTTTATTTTTCCGTCGGCCAACAGCTTGTAACCGAGGGTGTTCAATTGGTCTTCCCGGAAATTGTACTCGGTGCTTTTATCTTTCTTCAACCACAGGTACAGCGACAGGGCCTGGCTGAGTCCCTTGTCCTGGATGGCCTGGTAGAGGGTGGCGGCGATCGGGGTTTTCGGCGTCTCCACGGAGAGGATCTCGTAATCGAAGATCAGGGTCGCGTTGGGAGGGATCGTGTCGCCGGCTCCTTTTTCGCCGTAACCGAGTTCCGGGGGCAGGGTAAAAATGAAACGGTCTCCCACCCGCATCAGGGCGACGCCTTCCGAGCAGCCCTTGATGACCGGATCCACGCCGAGGACGAAGTAGAACGGGTCCTCCGGATCCCGGGAATTCCAAAACATCTTCCCATCCGGAAACGAGCCGATGCCGTGGAGGCAGATTTCCTTGCCCGTTTCCGCTTTGGGCCCGTCGCCGCGCTTGATGATCCGGTATTTCAGGCCGCTTGGGGTGACGTATTCCTTATCCGGCGCCTGATCGGTTTGAGGAAGTGCCGGGACGACGACCGCCAGGATGAATAAGAAAATCCAGGAAACGCGGGCGAAGGAAGCGGCTTTTCTCATACGCCTATTGTACCGGAAAAAAGGGTTTGTTTTCCAGAAATCGGCGACACGTACGGAATTCAAAGCGAATTCCGAACATGTCCCCGAATTCAAGAGCCGACGGCGATCTGCCCGCTGCGGATATACTCCCGGATGCCGAAGGGTTTCATCATTTCCATGAATTGGTCGATCTTCCGGGTCGGTCCGGAGAGGTCGACGGTCAGGAACGAGGGGGATATATCCACGATCTTGGCCCCGAACATGTTCACGATATCCAGGATCTCGGAACGGTCCTTGCGGGCCGGGATCTTGGCGAACATGAACTCGCGAATCGGACCGCCCTTTTTGTGGGGGATGTCCACGACCTTGATGGTATCGATGAGCTTTTGGACTTGTTTGGAAATTTTTTGGACCAGTTCTGGCGTGCCGCGAATCACGAGGTGGACCTGGTAAACGTCGGGGTTCTCAGTCCGGCAGCCGACGATGCTTTCGATATTGATGCCGCGCGAAGACAGCAGGCCGGAGATACGGGCCAGCACGCCGACCCTGTTTGCGACGGTGATTACCAGCGTATATTTTTCCGTCATCGGGCCGCTCCCAGCAGGATGACATTGATGGGTTTCCCCCCGGGAACCATGGGATAGACATTCTCGATTTTCTTGACCCGGAATTCCATCAAGGCCGGGCCGTCGACCGCGAATCCTTTACACAGCACCTCGTCCACCTCGGAAACCCGGGTGGCGCGGAACCCGGGCATCCCGTTGGCTTCGGCCACCCGGACGAAATCCGGCCAGAACGCGTTGGGGCAATCCGGCCGGTGGCCGGAGCAGACGGACCGGCACTCGGGCCTCTCCTTCAGGCAGGTTTTCGAATAGTGCCCGTCGTAAAACAACTCCTGCCACTGGCGGACCATGCCCAGGCAGGAATTATTGAGGACGACGATTTTGACCGGAATCCGGTTCAGGGTGCAGGTCGGCAGTTCCTGGATGTTCATCTGGATGCTGCCGTCGCCGGTGATGACGACGACCGGCCGGTCGGGGAAGCCGAGAGACGCCCCCATGGCCGCGGGGAGGCCGAATCCCATCGTCCCCATGCCGCCGGAACTCAGAAAGGCCCTCGGTCCCCGATGCCGGACAAACAACGCCGACCACATCTGGTGCTGGCCGACGTCGGTCGCGATGATCGTGTCTTTTGAGGCCTGGAGGTTGACCCGGTCGATGACGTATTGGGGAAGGATTTCACCTTCCGGATCCTGGACATAGGAGAGAGGATGGACAAGTGACCATTCCCTGACGATCCGGTTCCATTCATTCGCCGGCCGGGGCGCGACCGCCTTGTCGAGGTCGGCCAAGACGCTCCGGACGTCGCCGACGATGGGAATTTGCGTCCGGAGAATCTTGCCGATTTCGGACGGATCGATGTCGACGTGGGCGATCGTGGCCCCGGCGGCGAAGCTTTTCAGGTCGCCCGTGACCCGGTCGTCGAAGCGCGTACCCATCCCGATCAAAAGGTCGCATTCCATCAGGGCGTAGTTGGCGGACACGCGGCCGTGCATGCCGGGCATGCCCAGGAAGAGTTCATGGTCGTCCGGGACGCAGCCGAGGGCCATGAGCGTCGTGGCGACGGGGATGTTTGTTTTTTCCGCGAAGCGGACGAGCTCGGCCGAGGCGCCGGCGGCGACGATCCCTCCGCCGGCCAGGATCACCGGGCGGCTTGCCTGTTTGACGGCCGCCGCCAGCTTGCGGATCTGGTTTGCGTTGCCTTTCTCCGGCGGTTGGTAGGAGGGAATATCGGGATGTTCCGGGTACGCATAGTTTTCGAGCGGAGCCTGGGCGACGTCGGCCGGGAGGTCGACGGCCACCGGGCCCGGGCGGCCGCTCCGGGCGATGTAAAACGAATTCTTGAGGACCTGGGGAAGATCTTCGACCCTTTGAACGAGATAGCTGTGCTTGCAGATCGGCCGGGTCAACCCGGCCATGTCCGCTTCCTGAAAGGCGTCCGTGCCGATGACCGCGGTTTTCACTTGGCCGCTGATGACGACGATGGGAATGGAATCCAGTTTGGCGTTGGCCAGGCCGGTGATCGTATTCGTCGCCCCGGGGCCGGACGTGACCAGACAGACGCCGGTCCGGCCCGTGGCCCGGGCGTATCCGTCGGCGGCATGTACGGCGGCCTGCTCGTGCCTAGTCAGAACGACTCGGATTTCCGGGGTTTTGAAGAGGACGTCGAAAACGGGCAGGACGACGCCGCCCGGGTATCCGAAGACAATGTCCACGCCTTCTTTTTTCAGGGCGTCGATGAGGATTTCGGCTCCGGTCATCATGGCGCGGTCTCCTTTCTTCGATTTGAAGCGGACCGTCCCTGCAGCACCGCCCCCTCGGCCGCCGACGTTACGGCGGCGGCGTAACGGGTGAGGACTCCGGACGGCGCATCGATCAGGCGCGGTTTCAAGGATTTTTTTCTTTGTTTCAGTTCGGCGGCCGGAATCTCCAGCCGGAGGATTCCCCGGCGCAGGTCGAAGAAAACACGGTCTCCGTTTTTGACGAGGGCGATCGGCCCGCCGGCGGCGGCTTCCGGGGAGACGTGGCCGATCGACGCTCCGCGGGTCGCGCCGCTGAAGCGGCCGTCCGTGACCAGGGCGACGCTCTTGTCCAGCCCCATTCCCGCCAGCGCCGAGGTCAGCGAGAGCATTTCGCGCATCCCCGGCCCTCCGGCCGGGCCTTCATAACGGATGACGATGACGTCGCCCTTGCGGATCTTGTTTCCGAAAAGCGCCGCCCGGGCGGCCTCCTCGCCGTCGAAAACCCGCGCCGGCCCCGCGTGCCTCATCATTTCGGGGGCGACGGCCGAGCGCTTGACGACGGCCCCTTCGGGGGCCAAGTTTCCGCGCAGGACCGCGATTCCTCCCCGCGAATCGTAGGGATTGTCGATGATCCGGATGACGCCGTAGTCTCGAACCCGGGCCCCGGCGATTGTTTTCCCCAAAGGTTTTCCCGTGACGGTCAAGGCCGAAAGATCCAATAATTTTTTTTTGGAAAGCTCCTTCATCACCGCGGGAATTCCGCCGGCGCGGTCCAGGTCTTCGAGGTGGTGGATCCCGCCGGGGCTGAGCCGGCAAAGATGCGGCGTTTTTTTGCTCGCCTCGGCGGCCGCGGCCAAACTCAACCGGATCCCGGCTTCATGGGCGACGGCCGGAAGGTGAAGCAGGCTGTTGGTACTTCCGCCGAGCGCCATGTCGACGGCTAGGGCGTTGCGAAAGGCCGCCTCGGTCAAAATATCCCGGGGCCTGATGTTTTTCCGGACAAGCGACATGACGGCCGCCCCGGCCCGGCGGGCCGTCCGCAGTCGCTCCGCGTCCACCGCCGGAACGGTTCCGTTTCCGGGAAGGGCCATTCCCAGCGCTTCGGCCAGGCAATTCATGCTGTTGGCCGTGAAGAGTCCGGCGCACGAACCGCAGCCCGGGCAGGCGCGGTTTTCCAATTCCTTGAGGTCGACCGGGCGGAGACGTCCGGTTTGGACCGATCCGACGGCTTCAAAAACGTCGGACAGACTCACGGCGCGTTCCCCGACCCTTCCGGCGAGCATCGGGCCGCCGCTTATGAGAACGGAGGGGACATTCAGCCGGGCCGCGGCCATGAGCATGCCCGGGGTGATCTTGTCGCAATTCGTCACCAGCACCAGGCCGTCGAAACCGTGCGCCCGGACCATGACCTCCAACGAATCGGCGATCAGTTCGCGGCTCGGGAGGGAATATCGCATGCCTTCGTGGCCCATCGCCAACCCGTCGCAGACGCCGATGACGCCGAATTCAAACGGCGTTCCTCCCGCGGCCAGGACCCCCGCTTTCGCGGCGGCCGCGACGCGATCCAGTTGGAGATGCCCTGGAACGATCTCGCTCCAGGAATTCGCGATTCCGATCCACGGCTTGCGGATGTCCCCGTCGTTGAGACCGAGGGACTTGAGCAGGGACCGGTGGGGCGCACGGGCTGTTCCTTTTTTGACGGTTGTGCTGTTCATAAAAGTTTTTCCCTTAAGTCACTTCGGCCGGCGGCCTTCAGTTTAGAATGATTTCGGCCGAGATCAGACCGCCCATCTTGCGGGTCCCGACGAGCGTCATGCCGGGGCTCATGATGTCGGCCGTCCGGAATATCCGGCCCAGGACGCGCGAAACGGCGCGTTCGACCGCCCGCGCTTCTTCGGCCAGCCCGAACGAATGCCGCAGCATCATCGCGACCGACAGGATCGTGGCGATGGGATTGGCGACGTCCCGGCCGGCGAGGTCCGGCGCCGAGCCGTGGATCGGTTCATAGAGTCCGCGGGCCGTCTCTCCCATACCGGCCGAGGGCAGCATGCCGATCGAGCCGGTGACGACGCTCGCCTCGTCCGAGAGGATGTCGCCGAACATGTTGGTCGTCAGGAGGACGTCAAATTGAGAGGGATCACGGACGATTTGCATGGCCGCGTTGTCCACGTACATGTGCTCCAGGGCGACGTCCGGATAGTCCGCCGCCGTTTCGATCACGACTTCGCGCCATAGTCTCGAGCTGTCGAGGATGTTGGCCTTGTCCACGCTCGTGACCTTCCGCCGCCGCTCCCGGGCCAGGGAGAAAGCGACCCGGGCGATGCGCCGGATTTCCAGCTCGTTGTACATTTCGGTGTCGAAGGCCTCGCGTCCCGACGCTCCCTTCGTCCTTCCCCGCCGGCCGAAATAGAGGCCCCCGGTCAATTCCCGGACGATCAGGATGTCCACGCCGCGGGCCGCAATGTCGCTCCGAAGGGGAGAGGCGTTTCTCAGGGCGTCGTAAAGAACGGCCGGCCGGAGATTGGCGAACAAGCCCAATTCCTTGCGGATCCGAAGAAGCCCCGCTTCCGGGCGTAGTTCGCCCGCGAGATGGTCCCACTTCGGCCCGCCGACGGCGCCCAGAAGGACGGCGTCGCTTTCCCGGCAGGCCGCCACGCTGGAGTCGGGCATGGGATTTCCGGTCGCGTCAATGGCCGCGCCGCCGGCCGGTTTGGCCTCGGTCTTAAACGTGTGGCCGAATTTAGCCGCAACTTGATCCAAAATGATAACGGCCTGGTCGATGATCTCGGGGCCGATGCCGTCCCCGGGGAGCAGGGTGATTCGTTTGTTCATGGTCATTTCCTTCTTTGTTCGGCGTTCCGGCGCAACCGGGCGACCAGGCCGCCGGCCTGGATGAGTTCGAGGATGAATCCCGTATAGGGAGCCGCCTGTACTGAAGCGCCCGTGGCCGGGTTGACGATGGTTCCGGCTTCGATGTCGATTTCAAGCCGGTCCCCGCTTTCGGCCAGGGAAACGGCCCCCGGGCATTCGAGGACCGGCAGGCCGATGTTGAGCGCGTTGCGGAAAAAGATCCGGGCGAAGCTTTGGGCGACCACGCAACACACGCCGCTGGCTTTGATCGCCAACGGCGCGTGTTCGCGTGAGGATCCGCAGCCGAAGTTCTTTCCGGCCAGGATCACGTCTCCCGGCTTGACGTTGCCGGCAAAGGAGGGATCGAGGTCCTCCAGGCAATGCCGGGCGAGTTCCGCCGCGTCGAAGGTGTTTAAATATCGCGCGGGGATGATGACGTCGGTGTCGACGTTGTCGCCGTATTTGTGAACCGATCCTTGAAGCTTCATTTGATGTCGTTCCTTTTCTCGTTATCTTCCGGGGAGAGCCGACGGGCCGGCGATTCGTCCCAGAACCGCGGTCGCGGCGGCCACGGCCGGGCCGGCCAGGTAAACGAACGATTCCGGGTGGCCCATGCGGCCGACGAAATTGCGGTTCGTCGTGGCCACGGCGCTTTCGCCCTTGGCCAAAACGCCCATGTGCCCACCCAGACAGGGGCCGCACGTCGGCGGTCCGATGACGGCCCCGGCCTCTAAAAATATCGCGAGCAAGCCCTCCTCCAGGGCTTGGGCATAGACGAGTTGGGATCCGGGAAGAATGATGAGGCGGAGGCCCGGGGCGGCTTTGCGGCCTTTGAGGATCCGGGCGGCGATCCGGAAGTCGTTGATCCGGCCGTTCGTGCACGAGCCGATGACGACCTGGTCGACGGGGATTTGACCGACGGCCTCGGCGGGGTGGACATTGGCCGGGGAAGAAGGAAGCGCGACGACGGACTTCATGGCCGAAAGGTCGATCCGGAACGTCTCCGCATAAACCGCGTCCTTGTCGGGGCGGAACTCCAGCCGGGATTTCGCCCCCGTGGAGCGGAGGTATTCCCGGGTGATGTCGTCCACCTCGAAGATACCGTTTTTCGCCCCGGCTTCGATGGCCATGTTTGCCATCGTCAGGCGGTCGTCCATGGTCAGAGAGGCGAGCCCGGGGCCGCCGAATTCCATGGATTTGTAAGAGGCGCCTTCGACGCCGATCCGGCCGATGATGGACAGGATGACGTCCTTCCCGCCGACGTCGGGCGGGAGTTTTCCCTCCAGTTCGAACCGCAGGGCTTCCGGGACTTTGAACCAGCATCGTCCGGAGGCCATGCCCGCGGCCATGTCCGTGCTCCCCACGCCCGTGGAAAAAGCGCCCAACGCGCCGTACGTGCAGGTGTGGGAATCGGCGCCGATAACGAGGTCGCCCGCGCCGACCAGGCCTTTTTCCGGAAGGATCACGTGTTCCACGCCTGCTCCGCCGCCTTCGTAGAAATGGACGATCTGCTGTTCCCGGGCGAAATCCCGGACGGTTTTGCACTGCTCGGCGGACTTGATGTCCTTGTTGGGGGTGAAATGGTCCATCACGAGGGCGATCTTGGTCCGGTCGAACACCCTCGCGGTTCCGATCTGGCGAAACACGGCGACGGCTGGCGGGGCCGTGATGTCGTTGCCGAGGACGAGGTCGCAGGCGGCCTGGATAAGGTCGCCCGGCGTGACGGACTCGCGCCCGGCGTGGGCGGCGAGGATTTTCTGGGTCATGGTCATAGGCATTGCTGAAGTTCCTTTTGTCCTAAATGAACGGTTTGAATTTGCGCTCGATGGTCTTGAGCAATTTGTATTCGATGGCGTCGGTGAGCGCCCGGCCGCTGGCTTCCAGGATGTCGGTCGAGACGCCGACGGTCGTCCAGACGTCCGTGCCGTCGGTGGATTCGATCCAGACCCGGACGCGGGCGGCGGTCGCCTCCTCGGGATTCAGCACCCGGACCTTGTAGTCCGTCAGGTGGACGCGCCCGAGTTCCGGGTAGAAGGTCTCCAGGGCGCGCCGCAGGGCGCAGTCCAGGGCGTTGACCGGGCCGTCGCCTTCGGCCGCGGAAATCCTCCGCTCTCCCTCGACGTTGACGACGATCGTGGCCAGGGAGCTCCGGCCGCCGTTTCGGGATGTCAGGTCCTCGATGATCGTGGATTTTTCGAGGTCGAAAAACGGCTTGTATTTTCCGAGATGCCGGCGGACGAGCAACTCGAACGACGGCTCGGCGCCCTCGTACTGGTATCCCTTGTGCTCCATGTCCTTGAGAAGGTCGATGATCTCCTTGGCCTCGGGCGATTCCTTGTCGAGGTCCGGGCAGATTTTCCGGATCTTGGCCAGGACCGTGCTCCGGCCGGACACTTCGGACATCAGGAACCGCCGCTCGTTGCCGACGGATTTGGGCTCGACGTGTTCGAACGTGCGGGTGTCCTTGAGGACGCCGTCGATGTGCATCCCGCCCTTGTGGGCAAACGCGCTCAGGCCCACGTAAGGCATGGATGAGGGGAGCGGCATGTTGGCGAGCTCGGCCACGAGCCGGGCCGCTTCCGTCAAACGGCGGAGGCATTCGCCGGGAATGCAGGAATAGCTCCGCTTGAGTTGAAGCGTCGGGATCAGCGACGAAAGGTTGGCGTTTCCGCACCGTTCGCCGATGCCGGTCAGAGTTCCCTGGATGTGGGACGCGCCGGCTTCGACGGCCATGACCGAATTGGCCACGGCCATGCCGTCGTCGTTGTGGCAGTGGATCCCGATCGGGACGGCAAACCGCCCGACCGCTTTTTTCGTCAGCTCGAAAATTTCGAAGGGGTACGATCCGCCGTTCGTGTCGCAAAGAACCAGCCCGTCCGCCCCTCCTTCGGCCGCCGCCCGGAGTGTTTGAAAGGCGTACTCCTCGTTGGCCCGGGCGCCGTCGAAAAAGTGCTCGGCGTCGAAGATCACTTCGCGGCCCTCTTTCTTGAAGAAAGCGACCGTGTCCCGGATCATGTTCAGGTTCTCTTCGAGCGTCGTCTTGAGGACTTTGGTAACGTGAAAATCCCAGCCTTTTCCGAAAATGACGGCGACCGGCGTTTCGGCCCGCAGCATCGACCGGACGTTCTCGTCCTCGGCGGCGGTCTTGCCGCTCCGGCGGGTGCTTCCGAAGGCGGCGAGCCGGGCGTTTTTCAGACGCAGGCCGGATACCCGGGAGAAGAATTCCATGTCCTTGGGGTTCGAGCCGGGGTTGCCGGCCTCGATGTAGGCCACGCCCAGGTCGTCCAGGATTTCGACGATTTTCAGCTTGTCGGAAACCGAGAACGAGACGCTTTCCCCCTGGGCACCGTCCCGGAGGGTCGAATCGAATACGGCGATTTCGCGGTTCATCGCCCGCCTCCGCCGTCCGGTTTGATCCAACTCATCATCGCCCGCAGGCCGCGGCCGACGGATTCGATCGGCAGGTCCTCTTCCGCGGCCCGCTTCGACTTGAAATACGGCTGCCCGTCCTGGTTTTCTTGGATCCAGCGGCGGGCGAACGTTCCGTTTCGGATTTCGGCGAGCACCTCGGCCATCGCCGCCCGGGATTCGACGCCGACGACTCGGGACCCGGAGACATAATCGCCGTATTCGGCCGTGTCGCTGACGCTTTTCCGCATGTGGGTCAGGCCGCCCTGGTAGATCAAATCGACAATGAGCTTCATTTCGTGCAGGCACTCGAAATAGGCGACTTCGGGTTGGTATCCGGCGGCCGTCAAGGTTTCGAACCCGGCTTTGATGAGTTCGGAGACGCCGCCGCAGAGGACGGCCTGTTCGCCGAACAGGTCGGTCTCGGTTTCCTCCTTGAACGTGGTTTCCAGGACGCCCGCCCGGGCGCCGCCGATGCCGGCGGCGTAGGCCAGGGCCTGGGCCTGGGCCGTTCCGGACGCGTCCCGGTGGACGGCAAAAAGACAGGGAACGCCGCGCCCCTCCTGGAATTGCGCGCGGACCATGTTTCCGGGTCCCTTCGGCGCGACCATGAACACGTCGACGTCTTCGGGGGGATTGATCCGGCCGAAATGAATGTTGAAGCCATGGGCGAAGGCGATTGTTTTTCCCGGGCCGAGATGGGCCAGGACGTCTTTTTCGTAAACGTCCTTCTGGGCCGTGTCGGGCGTGAGGATCATGATCACGGAGGCCGCGGCCGCCGCTTCGGCCGGCGTGGCCGTGCGCCAGCCATCGCGTTCCGCCTTTTCCCGGGACCGGCTGTTTTCGGGCAGACCCACGACGACGTTGAAACCGGAGTCCTTCAGGTTCAGACTGTGGGCCCGGCCCTGGCTTCCGTAGCCGATAACGGCGATGGTTTTTCCCTTGAGAATTCCCTTGTCGCAATCCCGTTCGTAATAAATTTTGGCCATCGTTTCCTCCTTCGTTCTTCGGTTTGGCTCTCCGAAGACGGAAAAATTTGCAGACGTGCAAAAGGGCCCTGTTTCTGGCGCTGAAGCGGGCAGAAACAGGGCCCTTAATTAATGACGATAAGGACGAGAGCCGAAACGGCCGACGTGGATCGGACGGCGGCGGACGGGATCGCTCGATCCGTCCGTTTCGCGTCGCGCATGTTGTCGGTCATTTTTCCCGGTCTCTCAAATCGGATACTTTCCCCGGCGCCGAAGCGTCGATGTGAAATTGACGTCTATTTAGAACCGAACCCGGCGGTTTGTCAAGAGAAATATTTTTCCGCTTCGTCCGTCCACCGGATCACGGGATAGGAATACGCGGGAATCGGCGGGGATGGATCCTCTCGCTGAAAAGCCCGCACGTATTGACCGCAGTTGCTGCCGATCCGGTTTTCCTCCAATTCGCCGATGCTGGGCAAAATTTCATAGCCGTCCGCTTGTAACGACCGGCAGGCCGGAAGATCCAGGATCGATCCGGCGTCGGTCGTCAGGCTGGTCAAGCGGTTCTGCTTGGCCCGAATCGTCGGATTCACCGGCGTGATTTTAATCAAAAATATTTCAGGATCGAAATGACGGCCGATGATCCCGGGGTCCAATTGCCGTTCTTCCGCCAGGGCGAAATTCAGCGTGATCTTCCGGTCACCCGGACGGACGAACCGCGTCCCATACGAGGCGATTTCGGTCAGGTCCCATTTGGGCGCGGGGATCCAATAATCCCGATGCAGGGGATCGGTGTCATGGACGGAAAATTGCAGCTGGAAGCGGCCGTTCTGAAAATGGCGCTCTTTGACGGCCAGTAGCTCGGAAAAAAACGGTTCGCTTCCCCGGGGAGCGACCGTCGAAACGCAGGGGGTGATGTTTCGGGCGTTCAATCGGCGGGGAAGCTCCTCCAGGACCTCAAGGACGGCCGGGTTCAAGGCCGGTTCCCCCATGCGGGCGAATTGAATTTTGAACAACCGCACGGGCAGAAACGCAACCGGGAAAAAAAGATTCCGCAGGGTTTCCAACTGGAACCAGATCTGCTCCGCCGTCAGGCGTCCCCGGTAATGGCCCCCCGCGTCGCACATCGGGCAGCCGACCGGACAGCCGAATAAAACCGATAAAATGACGACCCACTTTTCCAAGCGAGGCCGCGGCGGTTGCCGGGATTCCACAAATTCTACGTACCGGCCGGCGCCCATTTCCGCCACGAAGACCGTGGCCAGGTCCGAATCAATCGTTTTCGCCGTGACTTTCATCCTCACTCCTTGGAGATATCCCGGCGATGGTCAAGGCGCAGGCCAAGCCGTCACCCACGGCGATCCCGATTTGACGACGGATTCCGTTTTTTGCGTCTCCGACGGGAAACAGCGATTCCGCGGCGATCAATTCCCGTTCCATGTGTTTCAGGCGGGGCGAATAAAAATCCTTGGCCGCTTGCCGGCCGGCGGCGCATAACACGAAATCCGCGTCCCAAATGAAATTGTTTCCGGCTCTTTTCCCCGACAGCCGGAGCGGGCGGGCCGTGCCCGGCAGGGCTTCGTTGATTTTGCTTTGAAAAAGAAGCTCGATCGACCGGGCTTCTCGAACCCTTTTTTGCAGTCCGGGAAGGGCGCGGCTTTTTTCTCCCCGGCAAAGAATGATCACCTCGTGGTTTGAACTCAAACTCAGGGCGTAATCCAGGGCGATGTCTCCGGCCCCGACGACGGCCACCCGGCTCCGGCCCTGCTCCGGGATTTTTCTCCAGTCATAGAAGACGCGGCTAAGAACATCCGGGTCCAACGAGGCCGGGACGGGGAGCGCCATGGGCTTCGTTCCGGAGGCGACGACGACGTGGGCGGCGGACAACCGGCCGCGCGAAGAGCGGGCCGAAAATCGCCGCGTTTCCGGTTCGTAATCCAGGGTGGAAATTTCTTCGTTCCGGACGTCGATGGGGAATCGGGAGAGCTGATCGTGAAAAATCCGGGCCAAATGCCCGCCCTTGATCCCAGCGGGAAATCCCGGGTAGTTTTCAATCCACCCCGCCTGGTTCATCAAACCGCCGAGCTCATCCTTCTCGAACAGAACGGCGCCGATCCCCTGGCGGTGGAGCTGGATCGCGGCGGTCATCCCGGCCGGTCCGCCGCCGATGATCATCACGGGCACTTCGGGGATTATGTCAAGCGCCGGCATATTTCCTCGATCCCGACGGGGACCGCGAACCCATGGGCCAGGTTCCGAACGGATCCCCGAAAATAGGAACGATCATAGGTTGCCGTGCCGTCCACGGGCAGAAAGCATGAAAAACCCCGGACAAATGCGGAGCGAATCGTGGTTTCCACGCACAGATGGGTCACGACGCCCGCGATCACCAGTTGGCTGATTTCTTTTTGCCGCAACCATGATTCAAGCCGGGTCCGGTAGAAAGCATCATACTGGCTTTTGACGACGACTTTGACCCGGGGATCCGATAATTCCGGAGTGACGGCTGAAAGAGGATTTTCCTTCCGGATGAGATCCCGCCACCATGTCTCCATCAAACCGGCCCGGCCGGGCCGGTTCAGGTGGCGGGTATGGATCACGGGACGGTTCGACTCCAGGAATCGGCGCTGCAATTTTTTCAATCCGGGGAGAATGACGGGAGCTCCCGGCAGATAGGCATGGGATTCGGAACGAAGAAAATATTCCTGCATGTCCAGGATCATCAGGGCGCACCGGCCCGGATCCAACGTCCACGGACGGCGGCGCCGGATTCCCTCCCATTCGGCCGTGAACTTCATCAGGCCGGAGCCGTCCTTTTTTGTCACCTCATCCGCCTTTACAACCAAACGATCTTCCTGCCGGAACGGCTTCGCATTCTATATGCGGAGTTAAATGTTGTCAATCATTCGGGGCGCGGCCGTCCGTTCCCGGATGATTTGCAAAGATGGAGGAAGGATTCCACGGCTTCGACGCCTTGTCCCCGCCGCAGGTTGATCAGATGGCTTCCGATGATCACCGCCTCGACGCGCCCCTTGAGCCGTTTCACTTGATCGGGTGCGGATACTCCGAAGCCGGCGGCGACGGGAAGCCGGGTCAGGGATTTCACCTTTCGCAAAAATTCCAGGCCCCGCGGTTCGATTCCGGACGCCGCTCCCGTCGTTCCCACCCGCAGGGTCAGATAGAGAAATCCGGACGCCAGTCCAAGAACTGTTTTCAACCGGTCGTCGCTCATGCCCGGCGAAACCAGGTGGATGAAATGGATCCCCCGGTTGCGGAGCGCGTCTCTCAATCCGGGGAGCGGCTCGTCCCAGGGGAGGTCGGGAATGATCACGCCGCTTGCCCCGGCCGCGGCACACTCCCCGGCGAACCGTTTTCCGCCGCGGCGATAGGGGATATTGGCGTAGGTCATGACCAGGAGCGGGACGGAAACGCGCTCCCGCAATCGTCGGATCATCTTAAAACAATCTTCCGGCCGCGTGCCGTTGTCCAAGGCCTTCTGGTTTGAAGCCATGATCGTCGGCCCGTCGGCCAACGGATCGGAAAAGGGGATCTGGATTTCTATGAGGTCGGCCCCGCTTCGGGCCATCCGCTCCGCCAGGTCCAGACTGGATTCCAGGTCAGGATCGCCGGCCACCACATGGGTCATCAACCGGGTGGCATTCCGTTCGTTAAACAGGGTGTCAATAGGATTGGTCACGGCTTAACTCCCGGGAAAGAAATTCGAGCCAGTTTTCTCCGTCCAGGGCCCGGGCCGTGATGAACAGGTCCTTATCGCCGCGCCCGGAGATGTTGATCACCATCGCTTGATCCCGGGAAAAAGTCCGGGCCAGTCGGGCTCCATATGCCACGGCATGGGCCGACTCCAAGGCCGGCAATATTCCCTCGGTGCGGCAGAGGAGGCTCAATCCTTCCAGCGCCTGCCGGTCGTCGACGGAGACGAATTCGACGCGCCCCCGCTCCCGGAGATGGGCCAGTTCCGGGCTGATGCCGGCGTAATCGAGCCCGGCGCTGATCGAATGGGTGGGAAGGACCTGGCCGTATTCGTCCTGGAGGAAGGTGGATTTGTATCCCTGGAGGATGCCGGGCCGGCCGTCCGGGCTGAAGCGCACCGCGTGTTCGCCCGGCTTCATTCCCCGTCCTCCCGCCTCGACGCCGACGCAGCGGACGCTTTTTTGGCGCAGGAACGGATGGAAGAGACCGAGCGAGTTTGAGCCGCCGCCCACGCAGGCTACGAGGACATCGGGCGGCCGCCTCTCGAGTTTTCGCATTTGGCGTTTGACCTCGCGACCGATCACCGATTGGAAATGGCGGACCATCAACGGGTAGGGGAAGGGGCCGAGGGCGGAACCGAGCAGGTAGTGGGTTTCTTCCAAGTGTTCGATCCAATATTTCAAGGCGGCGTTCACGGCGTCCTTCAAAGTGCGGGTCCCTTCGCGGACCGGGATCACCTCCGCCCCCATGCGGCGCATGAAAAATACATTGGGATATTGCCGGTCCATGTCCACTTCGCCCATGAAGACTTTGCACTCCAACCCGAAACGAGCGGCCGCGGCCGCCGTCGCCAGCCCGTGCTGGCCGGCGCCGGTTTCCGCGATCAGGCGGGTTTTCCCCATTTTTTTCGCCAGAAGGGCCTGGCCGAGGACGTTGTTGATCTTATGCGCGCCGGTATGGGTCAATCCTTCCATTTTCAGGTAGATCCGGCACCAGCCGGACTCGTGGGTCAGGTTTTCCGCGAAATAGAGGGGAGTCGGCCGTCCGGCATATGTCCGTAAAAGACGATCCAGCTCGTTTTTAAAACCTGGATCGTCCCGGAAATGAAAAAACGCCTCCTCGAGCTTCGAAAGCGCCGGGATGAGCATCTCGGGAACGAAACGGCCGCCGTAGGGGCCGAAATAGCGGGAATGTTTTCGTCGGTTCATGGCCTTGCCTTTGGTTTGAATTTTTCTTCGATCTGTTTTTTCCGCAGGAAAAACGTCCGCATCCGTTCGGCGTTTTTAACCCCCGGCCGCTCCTCGAGCGAGCTGCTCAGGTCCAGGCCGTAGGGGCGGCGCGCCAGCGCGGATTCCAGGTTTTCGGAGGAGACGCCTCCGGCGATGATGATCCTCCGGCCGGTTTTCGCGGCTTCGTCGAGAAGGGCCGGATCGATCGGCCGTCCGGTGCCGCCCCATGCTCCCGCGACGATTTTGTCCAGAAGAATCACCGCTTCCGGATAATCCTCCATCCGTTTCAGATCCCCGGCGTTTTCCGGCCGCAGGACTTTCCAATAGGGGAGTTTCAGAGCGCGGCAGTAGGCGGGTGATTCGTTGCCGTGAAGCTGGACGATGTCCAGCCGGCAGAGGCGGAAAATTTCCCGGATTCTTTCCGGTCTTTCATTTACGAAAACGCCGATCCGGGCGCAAAAACCGGATTTTCGAGCCGGGGCCAGACGCGTGGCCGCTTCTTCCGGCCGGACATACCGAGGGGACGACGGGGCGAAGACAAAGCCGGCGAAATCGGCGCCGAGTTCCCCGGCCAGATCCAAATCTTCCCGGCGCGTGAGGCCGCAGATTTTGACCTTAACCATCGATCAACTCCCGAAGCGCCCGGCCGGGATCGCCGGAACGGATCAGATGTTCGCCTACGAGAATTCCCGCGAATCCGGCTTCCTTCAGGACGCGGACCTGTTCCGGGGACCGGATGCCGGATTCGCTGATCACGGGAATGTCCGGCGGCAGGTGGGGGCGC
>JAPKZG010000001.1 GCA_026393895.1 Candidatus Aminicenantota bacterium | reverse complement strand
GAGCCGCGGCCGAAGTCGCCGGCGAGGTGATCGGCGGTGCGGAAATCTTTCCCGATCTCAGCAAACGTCTTCGCCACCTGATCGCCGGTGCGTATCTTCCCCTGGAAAGCAGCAATTTGCCGGCCACCATTTCGATCGGGGCGAGCCTCATCCGGGAAAGCGACGATGTCGATTCTATTCTTAAAAGGGCCGACGCGCTTCTCTACGAAAGCAAAGAGGGGGGGAAACCGCCTGACGATGGGATAAATCACCGGGGCCAGGTCCGAACTATACTTGATTTTCGTCCGGACCCGACCCCCCTGATTTTTTACTTCTTGATCGGGAACGGCGGGACCGGGGGCAGGGTGATCTCCTTGGTCTTGAGTTCCTCGAGGATGACCTCGATGCCTTTGTTCAACTGCTCGTCCACACCGGCATATTCCTTGGCCGGGTCGTTGTCCACGACGATGTCGGGCTCCACGCCCACGCCCTCGATGATCCACTTCCCGTCCATGTTGTAGGGCGCGAATTCCGGCTTGTTCAGGAAGCCGCCGTCCAGAATCGGCAGCGATCCCCGGATGCCCACGACGCCGCCCCACGAACGCTTTCCGATCAGCTTGCCCATCCCCGATTTCTTGAACCGGTAGGGGAAAATATCCCCGTCCGAGGCGCTGAATTCGTTCATCAGGCAGACCTTGGGCCCGACCATGACGTCGCTGGGATCGGGCCGGCCGATCCCGTCGCGGTTCATTTCGATCATGACCATCTCGCGCCGCAACCGTTCGAAAACCAGCGACGAGACGAAACCGCCGCCGTTGCCGCGGACGTCGATGATCAGGGCCTTCTTGCGGAGCTGGGGGTAATAATATTTGACGAATTCGTTCAGGCCGGGCAGGCCCATGTCCGGGATGTGGATGTATCCCACCTTCCCGCCGGTGGCCTTTTCGACTTTGGCGATATTTTCCTGGACCCAGGTGTAATAAATGAGCTTCTGTTCGTTTTCGACGGGAATTACAACCACGCCGCGGCTGCCCTTGTCCTCCGGCTTACCGTTGACCTTGAGGGTGACTTGTTTTCCGACGGTATTGAGCAGGGCCGCGTAGATATCCGTCATTTCGTTCGTCGGTCGGCCGTTGACGGCGAGGATGTATTCACCGTCCTTGACGTCCACGCCGATTTCCGTCAGCGGCGAACGGAGCGACCGGTCCCAATTCTGGCCGTGCAGGATCTTGTCGATTTTGAAAAAGCCCGAGACATCCTTGGAGACGATGGCCCCCAATTGCCCGACTTTGACCTTAGGCAAGACCGGCAGATCTCCACCGCCGACGTACGTATGGCCGGCGCTGAGTTCACCGATGAGTTCGCCGATGACGTAGGTCAGGTCCGCCCGGCAGTTGGCCGCTTGGGCCAGGGGCAGGTATTTTTGTTTTAAGGCGTCCCAGTCCTGGCCGTGCATGTTGGCCGCATAGAAGAAGTATTTCATCTGCCGCCAGCTCTCCAGGAAAATGTGCTCCCATTCCTGCTTGAGGTCGAGGTTCATGTCCATGCCGGACAGGTCGAGTTTTTCGTCGATTTTGACCGGCCCCTGGGGCAGGTCGACGATGCCGTAGGAATGGGCTTGGGAGACCAGCATTTTTTTCTTGTCGGCCGAAATTTCGTAGCCGTCGATCTGTCCGAGGTCATTCTCTTTCTGGTCGGACAGGCTGTAGGATTTAAAGGCCGGAACGCCCTGACCGTCCGGATGCCTCAGGTAATAAACCTTGTCCCCGACCAAAGCCAGGGAGCCGTAGTTGGACGGTTCGATGGGCAGCGCGATCAACCGCCCTTTGAGTCCTTCGGGATCGACCTTGACCGTCACATCCGCCGGTTTTTCGGGCTCGTCTTTCTTCGCCGCGCCCGCTTTTGCTTTATCACCCGGCTTGGCGCCTTCCGCTTTTTCCTCTTTTTTAATTTCGACTTCGTCGCTCTTGGGAGCGAACGGCGACTTCGTGTCAGCGGCCAGGGTCACGCAATAGATCCGGGACATCGAGGCGTAGGAATAGTTAAACTCGACGGCGCTGAAGTTCGGGTTGAAATCCCGGTCGGAAACGAAAAAGAGGTACTTGCCGTCGCCGCTGAAAACCGGTTCGTAACTTGAGTACCAGCCGTCCGTCACTTCAAATATTTTCCCGCCGTCGAGCGCATAGAGATAAACCTTCGGCATGCCCTCGACTTCGGGCTTAGTGAAAGCGACCCAGCGGCTGTCCGGCGACCAGGAGAAGAGTCCCATCTCGCCTGTTTTCGCCCGGTCGATCACCGTCACCTTTTTGGATTCGACGTCGATGAACTGAAGCCGGAAGAGTTTGTCCGACCACAGGATCTTTTTGCCGTCGGGCGACCAGAAAAAGCCATACTTGTAGGTATCGGCTTTGAAGGTGAGCTGTTCGGGCTTGCCGGTTCCGTCCTGGGGCCGGAAGTAGATTTCGTCCTCGCCCGAAACGTCGGAGATGTAGGCGATCCACTTTCCGTCCGGCGACCACTTGGAATTCCGCTCGTGGACCCCGGACGTGTTGGTCAGGTTGCGAGTATTGCCGTATTTGGCCGGAACGGTGAAGATCTCGCCTCGGGCCCCGAAAAGGGCCCGTTTGCCGTCTGGGGAAATCTCATAGTTCGTGACGCGCGAACCGACATTGACGATCTTGGACCGGGCCGACACCTGGTCGTCCTCGATGAAAATCGGCACCTTGACGGCCTTCTCGGAAGCCAGGTCGAAGCGATAAATATACCCACCGTTTTCAAAAACGACGGCTGCGGGCCCGAGCGAAGGGAACTTGATATCGAAATCGATAAAGTGGGTCAGGGCCCGCGTCTGCTTGGTCTTGAGGTCGTAGGCGTAAAGGTTCATCCGCTTGTTTTCGTCGCGATCGGAAAGGAAATAGATGGTCTCGCCGCTCCACATCGGGAAGATGTCCCCGGCGGCGTGGTCGGAGATGTTTTCGGTTTTTTTCGTTTCGAAATCGTAAATCCAGATGTCGTCGGTCATTCCGCCACGGTACCGTTTCCAGGTGCGGAATTCGCGGAAAATCCGGTTATAGGCGAGTTTCTTATCGTCCGGGGAAAAGGAACAGAAGCCGCCGCGCGGCAGAGGAAGGTCCGCCGGTGTGCCCCCCTCGGCCGGGACCAGATAAAGCTGGCCGAGGAAATCATCCCATTCCCTCATCCGGCTGCGGAAGATGATGCTTTTTCCGTCGTGCCGCCAGCCCATGACGATGTTGTTCGGGCCCATGCGGTCGGACAGGTCGTCGCGGCCGAGCATGGAGGTGTAGGTGACGCGGCGGGGAATGCCGCCTTCCGCGGGGATGACATAGACGTCGCGGTTGCCGTCGTATTCGCCGGTGAAAGCGATCATTTTCCCGTCCGGGGAAAACCGGGCGAATATCTCGTAGCCGGGATGGTTGGTCAGCTTGCGGGCCAGACCGCCCGCGGCGGGGACGCTGTACAAGTCGCCGCCTGAACTGAAAACGATCATATCTTGGGAAATGGCCGGAAAGCGCAGGATCCGCGCCTCGGTCGTTCCGGCGAAAACACAAGTCAGGGCGATAAAGCCGAACAAACAAAAGAAAATCAATACTTTTTTCGACATGATTTCTCCTTTCCGGAATAAAAGAACACGGAGATATTAAATACGTATTCAACCGGCGGAAAGTTGCGGAATTTGCTCCTTATTTCTTATTTTTATCGGCGCCGATCATCGGGACGAACCGGACCAGAGTGATTTCCTCCTCGACCGGTTTTCCCTTGACTTTCCGCACGCGGACCAACCGCTGGACATCCGACGTATCGCCCACCGGTATCACCAGGAGGCCGCCCTCCTTGAGCTGTTCAAAGAGAGGTTCGGGCACGCGGCGGGCGGCGCAGGTGACGATGATTCCGTCAAACGGAGCGTTCTCCGGCCAGCCGAAAAATCCGTCGCCGGACCGGATCTCGACGTTGGAATATCCGAGTTTCGTCAATAATCCGGCCGCCGTTTCGGCCAGCAAGGCATGGTATTCGATGGTATAAACCTTTGATACCAAAAGAGAAAGGACGGCCGCCTGATATCCTGAGCCGGTCCCGATCTCGAGAACCCGCTCTCCGCCCCGGAGTTCAAGACACTGGGTCATCAAGGCGACGATGTAGGGTTGGGAAATCGTCTGGCCTTCGGCGATCGGCAACGGGTAGTCTCCGTAGGCATACTCGCGGGACGCGGGAGCGACGAACAGGTGCCGGGGCACTTGTCCCATGACCGCGAGCACCCTCTTGTCCCGGATATCGCGGGATTCCAACTGTTCGGTCACCATGGCCCGGCGCCGGGCGGCGTAAATCCCGTCCCCGGTTTGAGCCGCCTCGGGCCGCTCCGCCGAGAACAGAACACCGGCCAGAACCAAGGCGAACAACCCGGCCGCAGTTCCCGATCCCATACCGGTATTATAATCCAAACCGGTTTCCCGCGTTTTTTCCGGCGTGTTCTCCATCCCCCCGGCGGTCATCGAGTGAGAACGGAACGGACGGGAAACTAAAAGCGTCAAATGGCTGTCGCGAACCTTTTTCCTCCGCCGTGCGTATATTCCGATGAGGCGACAACCTCATTCGAGATTCAAACGTCGTCCCGACTTCAGAGGATGGTCCCATGAAAGTGAAATTCAGACGGATCCTGACGGCAACCGCCCTGGCGGCCGTGGTCCTTATTCCCGCGTCGCTTTTCGCCCTGAATACGCTCGATTTGCCCATCACCCCAAAACCTCCCCAGATCGACGGGAAACTCGATCCGGGGGAATGGGACGGCGCCTATACGATGACGGATTTCAAGACATTCGCCCCGGATTACGGCAAGGACCCCAGCCAGAAGACGGAAGCTTATTTCCTGTACGACGCGGACAATCTTTATTTCGCCTTCCGGTGTTATGATACGGACCCTTCCAAGATCAAGGCGTCCCTGGCCAAGCGGGACGACATGTACAGCGACGATTTTGTCGGGATCGTGGTGGACACGTACGACACGATGCAGAACGGCTACGCCTTCCTGGTCAATCCCCTGGGAATCCAGGGCGACGGAATCATGAATACCAACGGCAATGTCAACAGCGAACAGGATTTTGTCTGGGACAGCAAGGGACAGCTTGACAAGCAGGGATACATCGTCGAATATCGCGTCCCGCTTCAAAGCATCCGCTTTCCGTCCGGAAAGACGATCACCATCCGGTTGGCCTACTACCGCCAGATTGTCCGGACTTCGGAAACGGTCAGCGCCCCGGCCATGTATCCCGACAAGGGCAGCATGCTTTCCCAGACTCAGCCCATCGCGGTCACCGGGTTGAAATTCAAGCGCGTTGTCGAAATCCTCCCGGCTGTCACCCATAGCGACCGGAAGGCCATGGATCAAGGCGTCCTCAAGAGAGATGAACGGACGACCGACTTCAGCCTGACCGCTAAGGTCGGGTTGACGACGGACCTGACCCTGGACGCGGCGATCAATCCCGATTTCAGCCAGGTGGAATCGGACGCCGGCCAGGTCGACGTCAACCTCCGGTACGCCCTCTACTACTCGGAAAAACGGCCGTTTTTTCTGGAGGGAAACGAAATTTTTAATATCTCCGGAAACTCCGAGGACGCGCCTCTCTACGCCCTGCTCCACACCCGGGTGATCGCCGATCCCACGTACGGTTTCAAACTGTCGGGCAAACTGGGAGCCGCCAATTCGGTCGCCGCGATCTTCGCCCGCGACAATCAACCCGGGGCGGCCGACGAACATCCCAATTTTTCCATTTTCCGCTTCAAGCACGCCCTGAAGGAAGACTCCTTTATCGGCGGCTTTTACACCGCCCGGGACGTTTCGGGCGGCTATAACCGGGTCATCGGCACCGACGGCCGCTTCCGGTTGAGCCCGATCTCCCTGGCCGATTTCCACCTGTTCGGGTCGTTCACCAAAAACCCGGACGGAGGAGAAATGAACAACGGCCATGCCCTGGCCCTTCACTACAACCAGAGCACCCGGAATTACTACCTCGATTTAGGCTATCAAGACATATCTCGCGATTTCCAGGTGGATACCGGGTTCCTCGAGCGTACGGGCTTGCGGCGCCTGGCGGCTTGCGGGATCCTCATGTTTTACCCGAAATCCAAGCTGATCCAGAGGTACGATACCTTTTACTGGTCGTATCATCTCCAGGATACGACATCGAACATGTGGGAAACATTCAACATGTTCTGCATCCGGTTCTTTCTCCCCGGCTCATCCCAGATCCGCTTCGAGGGGATCCTGGCCAACGAGGTTTACGAAGCCCGCCGATTCGGAAAGAGCGGATACGGCTTCCAGTTTTATACTCAGCTCACCAAACACCTTTATCTCAACTCTTTTTACCGGCGCACCGGGGCCATTTTCTACGACCCCGCCGATCCCTACCAGGGCGACGGGAACCGGGCCAATGCCGGGTTGAGTTTCCAGCCGACGGACCAGCTCGCCTTCGCCGTCAACCTGACCTACCTGGACTTCCGGCGCCGGTCGGACAAAACCAAAATTTACGACTATCTGATCCTGCGCAGCTACAACACCTACCAGATCAACAAGTATCTCTTCCTCCGGGCCATCGCCGAATACAACACGTACTACAAACGGTGGACGGTGGATACGCTCGCGTCCTTCACCTACATCCCGGGGACGGTCGTCTACGTCGGCTTCGGTTCCGCCTTCGAACGGATCCGCTGGAACGGGTCGGAATACGAGGATAGCGACCGGTACCTGGAAACCAAGCGCGGCTTCTTCTTCAAGGTAAGTTACCTCTGGCGCTGGTAGGCCCCTGGCCCTTTGCAAAATATTCAATATTCTGGATTTTTTTTCAATATATTCAATATATTGGATATCAGATTTATTCAAAATACTTAACATATTCATTTTAAACAAGATATAAATTTCACTTTTTGGCATAATATTTGCAGACCTTTTTAATAGAACAAGGATATTAAAAATTTTTCGACAAGGAGGTGCCGCATAGGAAAGGCAAGAAATTTTATTTTGAGGTGCGGTTTATCAACCGCAAAGGATGTTATTTTAAACTTTGGAAAGGGAGGAAATGTGAAGAGATTTAAAACTGTCCTTGTCGTTGTGTTGTTTTTTTCGGCCGTGATCGCGGCAAACGCCCAGATTTCGAGCCGAGAAACGGGTTCGCTTCGCGGCACGGTTCTGGATGCGGAGGGAAGCACGATCCCGGGAGTGAATCTGACGATGTCCAGCCCGGCCATGATGGGCACGGCGACGGATGTTTCCCGAGAGGACGGGGCCTTCCGGTTTGCCCTTCTGCCCCCCGGAAAATATGTCATCCTGGCCGAACTGAAGGGCTTCAAATCCGTTCGGCAGGAAAATATCGAAATCCGGCTGGGCGCGACGATCACTCTCACCCTCACCATGCCGATGGCCACCGTCGAGGAGGAAATCACGGTCGTGGGCGCGGCCCCCACGGTGGACGTGAAGTCCTCCAAAACGGAAGTTCTGTTGAAATCCGATTTGCTGCAGAATCTGCCCATCGGCCGCAACCTGCAGGCCGTCATCACGCTGACGCCCGGCACGGTGTCTTCCGACAACGTGAAGGGCGGCACGGCCGGCGGCAACACCTATCAAATCGACGGCCTCAATGCCAACGACCCCACCCAGCAGCAACCGTCCATCCCCATCAATTTCAACCTGATGGACGAGGTGGAAGTCATCACCGGGGGAATGCCGGCCGAAGTCGGGACGACATCCGGAGGATTCATCAATGTCGTCACGAAATCCGGCGGAAACAAATTCTCCGGCCTGGCCCAGGTCTACTACACCGATAAAAACCTGACCGGAGCCGTTCTTCCCGCCGAAGAGCTTTCGGCCCTGGGGATCGGCAAACCCGCGGCGGCCGTCTTTAACTACGACTTTTCCGGAAGCTTAGGCGGGCCCATCCTGAAGGACAAGCTGTGGTTCTTCCTGGACGGCCGTTACGGCAAGTCAAAAAACCTGACGACGTTCATTCCCTTCACGGATCCCTTTGGACATTTTTACGACAACAATTGGGACCTGGACAACTACAATTTCTCCGCTTTTCTCAAACTCACGTACCAGCTGTCCAAGTCCATCAAGTTCTCCGTGATGGGTAACCTCCGGAGAGCGTACAACAACATAAGAGATAACTATTGGTGGTGTGCCTTCGATATCGGCGAAAAGGACGACCCGTGGGCCAACGACGCCCTGACCGCGGCGATGAACTGGGTCATCGACTCGAACACGTTCCTGGAACTGCGGACGGGATACGCGAACGTCGACGCGTATTGTATACTGACGCGCCCGGAACTGACCGACGTGACCTTCAATTACGATGAATACACGGGTTACTATTTTGGGACCGGCTATCGCGGGGCGAACGAGTGGACGGGCCGGCCGTCTTATCAAGTCTCCGCCCACCTGACCCGCTTCCAGGACAACTTCCTGGGCGGCGACCACGAGCTGAAGGCGGGTGTCGAGGTCCAGACCGGCGCCGACTCCTGGGCGATCTGGAAAAACAACCCCCTCCAACAGGAATGGTATAACGGCGATCCGTACGTGATTCCTTATTGGTACGGCACCAATGAGTACCGGCCCTGGGTGGGCGACGGCTACATCGGCATGAATATGTTCGGGCCCGACCAACACGGGTACCAGGCGGACGCGAACTTCCTCAAACTCGGCTTCTATTTCCAGGATTCGTTCACCATCGAGAACCGGCTGACCGTCAATTTCGGCGTTCGGTATGATCACGCCAACGGCTGGCTTCCCGACATCCATCACGCCCAAGCCGGCGGCTGGGCATATGAGCTCGGGGAACTCGCCTGCACGTCGCAGTACGGCTTCAATCCCTTCGCCGCGTTTGACATGAAAGGCGCGGACAACGTCATCAACTGGGGCATCCTGGCCCCGCGGATCGGGCTGACGTACGACCTCTTCGGCGACGGCAAGACGGCCCTCAAGTTCCACTATGGGATCTACGGCGACAACATCTGGGCATCCCTTTTCGAGAGAATCCATCCCCTCCGCTGGAACACCTATTGGTTCTACTGGTGGGATGATAACGCCAACGGCCTGCCCGACGCGCCATCCCAGGGAGACTACTACGAATTGGACCCGTGGACTTGGGCTGGCACTCCCGATGACATGATGCAGGACACCTGGATCAAAGGAGTCGCGAAAAACATCAAGGCCCCCTATGATCACCAGATCGTCGCCGGGATCGACCACGAGTTGCTCAAGAATTTCAAGGTCGGCCTGAGCTACATGTACAAGGTCAAAAAGAACATGATCGACGACATCGCCTACGACCTGGATTCTCAACAATACTGGTACAATCCCAATACCGCTCCTGGAAACCAGTTCTGGGTTCCCTTCACGACCACAGTTCCCGCCGCCGGGAGCTTCCCGGCCCAAACGGTCACGATGTACTTCCTGAGCAATGACGCCCCCGCCAATACGATCTCCCAGGTCGCCAACGTCGCCGAAGCCTTCCGGAAATACTCCGGGCTCGAATTCACCTTCGAGAAGCGCATGGCCGACGGCTGGCAGTTGGGCGGCTCGTTCAATTATTCCAAGACCTGGGGAAACATGGGAGGCGGGTATGGGGACATCCACGCGACCACGAGTGCCGGCGACAACGCCAACTGGTTCGTCAATGCGGGCGGGAGAACGAACGAAGACCGGCCTATCGTCATCAAGCTCTTCGGCTCATTCAACATTCCCTTTGGGTTTCTCGCCTCCTTCTACTACCAGGCCGTCAGCGGGACGCCGTGGGCCCGGGCCGTCACCATCGTGGCACCCCAGGCATGGGCCGAGGCCAACAACGTCAACGCAAACAATACCTATTATGTCCCGCTGGAACTAAACGGGACCCGGAGAAACAACACCTGGCAAAACCTGGATTTCCGGTTGGAGAAGGAATTCAAGTTCGGCAGCTACGGCAAGGTCGGCATCTTCGCCGACGTCTTCAACCTGCTCGGCAACCACTATATCAACATCAACCAGAATCCCGGCGGGACCTGGGTGCCGGTCGACAACAACTCCTCCGTGGGGAAGTATACCCTGGGCGGCACCTACAAGAAGATCACGGGCATCTCCCAGTTGACCCGGACGGTTCGTCTCTCCGTCCGCTACACCTTCTAAAAGGCACGACCTTTTAAGGGAGGGGGAAACCCCTCCCTTTTTTTTTCGCTTTTTGTCCGGGACGAATCAAGCGCGGTCCGGCCGGGACGGCGATCTCCCGCCGGCCGCGTTTACAAAATTAATAATTCAACTTAGTGAACCGGATCTCCGGGCCCAAAACGGACTCTCCCTCCGCCCCGGGAAGTTTCGCCTGAAAAACATGATCGGCCACGGCGACGAATCTGAAATCCATCTTGATAATCCCGCTCCAGATTTTCGTCTTTTTGTTCCAGGATTCCGCGACCGGCCCGCCGGTGAGCGGCTTTCCCGAGACGAGGAATTCGGGCAGGACCTTGCCCATTCCGGAGGGGTCGTAAACCTGGAGAAAAACGTATAGATCGCCCTGGTGCATAGAGAAGCGGTTCGTGACTTGGGGGAAAAATTTCATCGCGCCGTATTCCAGGTCGCCTGAGTCCTTGTTGAGGGAGAAAACATCTCTCTGGGCCTCGGGATTTTCGGCCACGGCCCCCAGGACGCAATTCAGAAAAACGGGCGCCGGGCTCTTTTTCAAATCGCCGAACGAAAAGGAGGAGTGCCAGGTCCCGATTTCGTTTGTCTCCGGGTCAAACAACGCATAGACCGCCTGGTATTCCCCCGGTTCGAATTCGAGTTCGGGCCCGGTGAAGAAAAACCACAGGTATTCCCTTTTTCTGACCCGATCCAGGAAGGATGAATCGACTGTGAACGGCAGGACGATCTTTCCCCCGTAGGCCTTCTCACCGCTTTTTTTCAACCAGATATTGAGTTCCAGATTTTTTGACGCGGAAACCCCGGCCCGGTCCACGAAAAGCGGCCGGGTGGGAAGGGCGATGCTCATCCAGGGCACGGTTTTCCCCTTGTCCGTATGGAACGGCTGGAATTCACCCGCGAAGGGGAGTTGTTTGAAAAGATCCGGGCTGTAATAGGCGGAAACCAGCCGGCTTCTGGCCGCTTCCTCCTCCGTGTAGTCCCGGTATCCCTTCCGGGCGCGGACGTCCGCGCCCTTCCGGTCGATTTGGACGCGGATCTCGTGGTACCGGTCGTCCGCATTTTTTCGTTTGGGCGTGAAACTCAATTGATAATGGGCGCTCAAATCCGCGTTCAGGATGAGGCGCAATTTCTCGTATTTGTTGGCCCCCCGGAACAGGACGGCGTTCGTATCTTCCGCGATCAACCGCAGGTTTTGCAGCTGCTTGCCCTTCTCCTCCCCCACGAACGCGTTCGCCGACACGCCGTCCGGCATATAAGATTCGGAAGTGCCGGATATCCGAGATTTCGAAAACACTCCGGGATCCAGGGCATAGATGGAGATGTTGTTCGTGTTGGCGAATCGGATCAATTCCCGAATGACGTCTTCGGAGCGGCTGAATTCATCGTTTTTCATGATATTGAAAGGGTCGAAGATCCGAACGCCGCCGATGTCCTGCTGGTCCCGGCTGTGAATGGCGTCCAGGGCGTCTCTGCCGGCCAATCCGCTGTTCAGGATGTCAGACTGATTGGACGAGCCGAGGTCCGGGATCCCGTTGCTGATCAGAAGAACGGATTTTCTTCCCGGCGAGCTTTTGATCATATTGCATGTCGTCAGGAGGCCGCCCAGAGCTTTCTCAAATCTCCGGCGTCCGACACTCAGATAGGCCTGGCGCATCCCTTTCTCCCTGTCGGCCGTCACCGTCGTCCCGGTTTCCTCCCGGATATTTCCCTCCCAGAGGTCTTCATGAATCCCGTCTTCGCCGACGCTCCCGGTGGCCGTTTCGGCGGCCTTCCGAACAAGAGCTTCGTCCTTCGTGAACGGCTGCAGGACGCGCAAATCCTCCAGCCAGTTCATCTGCAGGACCGTGATCTCGATTCCCTGCCGGGATAAATTCGCGAGTTCGTCCGCGATCTCCCCCACCTGTTGCTTCAGGCTGATGTCCCAAAAGGACATGTCATGGAAGATGACGACGAGTTTTTTCACCCCGTCGCCGGCCGTCTCCGGTTTATTCTCTTGGAGTTCAAATCCTTCCACGGGGACTTCTTTTCCGTCGTCAAAGAGCTTGAAATCGTTTTGTCCCAAATCCTTCACGAACTCGTTGTTTTGGGTGACGATGACGTCCACGTGGACGGCCCTTGACGCGAGGTCCTGTTTTTGGCCCGAAATTCCGAGGCAGGGAAGAAAAAGGATCAGCCCGCACGCAACCAGGAGAAGCGATTTCTTCATTGTTCTGTTCCTCATCGGTCGATTTTTGATTGGCAGGTTTGGATCAAAGATTCCAATTTTTCCCGTTCTTTCGGCGGGAGAGACCCGGACAGCTTGTCGCGATATTCGGTCAACAATCGAAGCGCCCGGCGGAAATCGGCCTTATCCATGTATACCAGTCCCAGGTTGTAGAGAGCGGGACTGAAGCCGGGATTGAGCTCCAGGACCTTTTCCCAGCAAAAAACGGCCCCTTCCATGTCGCCGGCCTGCCGATAAACCGTTCCCAGACCATTATAGGGGAGAGGATACCGCGGGTCGAGCTCAATGGCCTTTTTAAAACTTTCCATCGATTTCTTGAAAGCCCGGTTGTCGTTGTCCCTCAAGGCCAGGGACAAATAGGCCGTGCCGAGGTTGTTGTACAAGGCCGGGAATTTTCCATCCAGAGCCAGGGCCTGTTCATAGATTTCGACGGCCTTGGACAGATCTCCCCTTCGCGCCTGGGCGATCCCCAACTCATTCAACATTTCGGGATCACTCCCCACCTGCTCGAAATCGCTTTCCCCGACGGCTTTGACGACTTCGTCGAACAGGCGGGCTTTCTCTAAAAAACTCACGTAGTTGAAAAAAAGTTCGTAGCTTGAGGGAATGGCGGTCCTTCCCGATTTCAAGACTTCGAGCGCCTCTTGAATCCGGCCCTGCCGTTCATAAAGAAGGGCCAGGTTGGAATACGCGCTGTCGAGGTTTTTGTTTTTCTCGATCACTTCCCGGAGAAGATCAATCCCTCCCCGGGTGTCTCCCTTCTCAAAGAGGTCCATGGCCCGGCTGGCCTTGTTGTTGAACGGAAGAAGGGTCTTGACGTCGTCTTCGGGTCCGAATTTTTCTTTTTTGGAGACGCGGCCGCCGGAGATGTATCCCAAGCTCCTCAATTTTTCCAGGGAAGCCCGGTCCATGTTCCGCTCCGCCCGCCCCGCTTCGGGAGAAGTAAGTTTTTCGACGATTTCTTTAAGCCGTTCCGCGTATTTTTCGGTTTTTTTCGACCGGGCCAGGTTTTGGAGCTCGTCAAAATCCTGATCCAAGTCATAAATTTCGGGGAGAGGGGAGTCGACGTACTTTTCATTCTCCAGGATGTAGCCCCGGATCGGCGCCCAACCCCGGCTGGTGTAGGGATACAGGGATTCGAAATAGAGGGGCTTGTCGGGAAGCCGGCCTCCCTTGATCAGGGGAAGGAGGGAAGTCCCTTGGAGAACAGCCGGTTTCGCCAGATGCAGGAGATCGCAGACGGTCGGAAAGATGTCGATATGGCCGACTTGAGAAGAAACCCGGGACGGCGGGGTGCCGGGAACGACCATGATGAGTGGTACCCAGAGCGTGCTGTTGTAAGCGAAAAAGCCGTGGGTCGCCTCTTCATGCTGGCCGAGGGATTCCCCGTGGTCGCCGGTGAAGATGATCAGGGTTTGATCGAATTCCCCCTTCTTTTTCAGGCCGTCCAGGAGTTTTTCCAGGGCCTGATCCACGTAAGCCACTTCGCCGTTATAGGGATTCCCGGAAAATTGTCCTTTGAAGGGCTCAGGGGGATCGTAGGGATCATGCGGATCGTAGCAATGGACCCACAGGAACCAGGGAGAGATTTGCTTGTTCAGCCAATCGAGCGCCCGGCCCACGACTTCGTCCGCCCGTCGTTCCACGGTCGAGATTTTCCGGTCATGGATGCGCTCATAATCATCGTCGTAGACGTCGAACCCCTGGTTCAGCCCGAACCGGGAATCCAGCGGATAGGCCCCGACAAAGGCCGCGGTCGAATAGCCGTCGTTTTTCAAAACCTCGGCCAGGGTCGTCAATTCCTCCCGGACCGCGAAATGATTGTTGTCGTGAACACCGTGAAAAAGCGGGGTCACCCCCAGAAAGATATCGGCGTGGGAAGGCAGGGTCATCGGCGAATGGGCGAAGGCCCGGGTGAAGAGGACTCCCTTATCCGCCAGGCCGTCAATGTTGGGCGTTCGGGGAGAGCGGCCCCCGTAACAGCCCAGCCGGTCCGGACGAAGCGTGTCGATGGTCAGGAGAAGGACGTTCAGCCGCGATTTTTTCGGAATTTCACGCGGCTTCGAAGAAAGACGCGAGCCGAAGAACAAAAGAAGACAACAGACGAGTAACGGATAAACGACCCTGTTTTTTCGCAAAGCGCCGTTCCTTCTCTTCAAGACGGATTTCCAAACCTCCTTACGATATTCTCCGGAGCGGATCAAAGTCAACAGCAGAGAAGTGGTATCGATTTGCCGCCGCGTTTGTGGGCGGACGCCCCGGAAAATTTGCTATAATCGGGTTGAACATGCATCCCTTCGCTTGCCCCATTTGCAGCCGGCTCCAGGATGTCGAGACATCCTTCACCAAATGCGGCGCCCCCCAATACGACCGGCCGCTGCCGGACGCCGCCTCCCAGTTGGAGATGGTGCCGTTTTTGGACTACGAAGACAAGGACCGGTATCACGTGCGCCGCTGCCCCTCCTGCGCCACCCTCTATTCCTATAGTTTAAGCTCCGAGTACCAGGTGAACGGCTCGGAAGACGAAGAAACCCTCACCCGCATGACGGTAGCCGGAGCGACGGTTTTCCAGCGTCAACAGGCCCGCCTGCTGGAAGCCCTGCGCCGGGATATCGACGACACGGAAGGCTCGGCCGGCGCCCTCGGCGATTACATCGATCACGGCCATCCCTCGCCCGCCGAAGCGGAAGAAGCCTTCGAAAAAATGCAGGCCAACCGCGCCCGAGCCCTCCACGGCCGGGAACACCTCCGGGTCCAGGTGGAAGCCTTCCGCGGGACGTGTTCCGAAATCCTGTTGATCTGGGCCCAGGCTCACCGCCGGGTTTGCCAGTCGTTCATCTATTCCCTCCGGACATCCCCTCGTCGGCCCGGATTCGACGTTCAAACCGCCCAATATGTGGCCCGAACGACCCTGGAAGCCTGGGAAGCGCTTCCCGAAGCCGGCGAAACGTACATCCCGATCCCCGCCGTCTATCTTGAAGGCTACCTCGACCGCCTGGATGCCGAGTTGAAGGGGTAAGAAAAGGAGTTTGCCGGCGCGAATGATCGTCCGATTTGTCCTTCTTGCTTTTCCGATCGCCCTATTTTCGCCCGAGGAAGCTACGGCCCAATAGTACGGGGGCGTCGACGCCGCGCTGGGAGCTGAATAACATCTACGATTTCGAAAGCACGACCAAGGGAAGCTCGTCTCATTTTCCCGACGGCGCGCTCTGGGAAACGATCTCCGGCCGGCCGCGACAGTGATATAATGACCGGGCAGGACCATGAACAAAGCGCTGAAGAAAGCCCTCCGGCTGTCGGGCTATGTCCTCGGTGCGCTCATTCTCATGGCCATGGCCGCGGTTCTCCTCCTCTTGTTCGACAAGCCGCTCGTCAGAAACATCCTCGAATCGCAACTTGAGAAAAGAACCGGGATGGCCGTTCGCCTCGGCCGGCTGGATTATTCGATCTCCCCTTTTCGCTTCACCGTCGAATCACTCAAACTCAACAGGGAAAACGCGTCCCAGAAGGTTGAAGTGTCCGTGGAACGTCTCGAAGCCGGGGGGGACTTCTGGAAGCTCGTCCGCAATGTCAAACCGGCCTTGGATTTGATCGAAGTCGGCGGCCTCGCCTTCCGCGTGGAACAGAAGGCCTCATCGGAAGAACCGCCGGACATCGAGGCGCTCATCCGCCAAGTCTCGGATGTCCTTGCCTGGACGAAAAGGATTTCGGCCACGGACGCGAAGATTTCCATCTCTCTTCCCGGCCGGGACGTGGGCCTGGATCTCTTCGATCTCTCTCTGACCATGAAGGACGCCGCCCGAAACGTCGCTTATTCCATCGGGCGCGGTGAAATCAGAGTCAGGGAAAAGGACGGGATTTTCCTCCTAACGAGCGGCCTGACTTCGTCGGGCACCCTCGGGCTGGCTCCGCCTTTCAACTTTGACGCGGAGTTCGCCCTCCCTTCGCCGCGCTTTACAGCGAGAGGAGTCGAGGAATCACTTGACGGCGTCAACTGCGCGATGGCCGGTCGGTATGACGGCTCCACTCGAACGCTCGACGTTTCCCGGCTGAAAATCACCGTTCCCGGCCTCCTCGACCTCGACGGCGCCGTCTCGGGCCGATTCGGCGACGAAGCCTTCCTCGCGGTCGAAGCCCGGGCTCGGTTCGAAAGCCTCGAGGGCGCCGCCGGGATCCTCAGGTCGCAGCTCCCCGCGGAATTCCGCGACGCCGGGCTCCGCGGCCGGGCTGAACTTTCGGGGAAATACGACTTCCGTCGCTCGGACGGAGAGTCCAAGAACAACGTGACCGCTTCCCTCGCCTTCGAAAATGTGGAATTCGATCACGTCGTCGACGGCCTTCCCCTCCATCTCCGCACCTCCGGCCGGATCGACGCCGCCGGCCCGCTTCAAGACCCGCGCTTTTCGGCCGATATCCGCGCGGCCGCCGGGAGGATCACCCGGGCCGGCTTCGCCGTCGCGGGTTCCGATGTCCGCGTCATCGCGACGGCCGACAGGTCGGACGCGGCGATCTCCCGGTTCGACGCCCGGATCAACGGACTCGCCTTTGAATCACCCGGAGGAGAAAAGATTTCCTTCGGCAAAACGGTTCTCGCGGGGAAGGGAAATTTGGATATCCTCCGAAAAACCGCCGCTCTGACGTCGCTCGACGCCACACTCATGGACTTCGATGCCTCAGTCGCAGGAGGGAAGAGAATCGGTTTCGACAAAGCGGTTCTCACCGGAAGGGGAAGTCTCGATCTTATCCGAAAAATCGCCGCTCTAACCTTATCCGACGCCACGCTCACTGGCCTCGACATCGCCGCCGCCGAGGGAAAGGAGATTTCCTTCGGCGAAGCGGCATTCGCCGGAAACGGGAGTTTCGACCTCGCCGGAAAAAGGGCCGACCTGGTGTCCCTTGAAGTCCGATTCCCCGGCCTCGCCCCTCTCCGGGTGTCGGGCGGCCTCGATTTCGGCGGGCGCGGGGCCGCCGAAATCCGGGTCGAGGGCCGCGGCCTCGATGTCGCCGCTCTCCGGAAAATCGCCGCCCCGTTCGTCCCGGAAAGTTTCTCCGGGTGGGAACTCGGCGGCGCGGCCGACCTCTCGCTTTCGGCCCGCCGCCCGGCGGCCTCGGGAGAAGACTGGGGCTTTTCTGGAACGGCCTCGCTCGCCGGCGCCAAGTTCAACGACCCGTCGTTTTCGGTCGCGGGCGAAGGCCTCAACCCCGTCTTCAAGTTCGAGGGCACCCGGTCCGCGGCGAAAGGCCTGTCGTTTGCGGTTTCCCTCGACATCGGCGGGGGCGAATTCCTGTGGAAGTCGGTCTATGTTCCATGGAGCACGCACCCTCTCAAATTAACGATCGGCGGCCGTTATGATTCCGAAACCGGCGCCATAGACGACCTCTCGGCCCGCCTCCTCATGCCGACGATCGGCGAGGTCGGCGTCACCGGTTCGGCAAAAATCGGTCCCCATCCGTCTTTCGACCTGGGGACGGAAGCGCGCTTGAACCTGGGGCCTCTTTATTCGCTCTATTCCCAGGCCGGCGTCTCTGAGGAGGATCGGATGAAGCTCGAAGGGTCGCTTGGGGCATCCCTCCTCATCCGAAAGAGCGGCGACAAGCTTTCGGTCGGGGGGCGGGTCACGCTCGCCGATACGAACGTCGAGCGCCCCGCGGCGGAAACCCTTCTTCTCGGCGTCACGGCCGACCTCCCCATCCATTATGAAACCGGGCAAACCGGCGTCCTCCCGCCGGACGCTCCGCTTCCCGAGGAAGGGTTCTTCCGCGTCGGCGAGTTCCGGAATCCCTTCTTGACGTTAAAATCCGTGGTCCTCCCCCTGCGCGCCGGCCCGAACGCCTTCGCCGTCGAACCCCTCGTCCTGGATCTTTACGGCGGCACGCTCGAACTCGGCCGGACGGTTTTCCGCTTCGACCCGTCGACCGGTTCCTTTCAGGGGTTCGGTTCCCTCGCCCTCCGCGACATCGACATATCCACCTTCTCCATCCCGTCGTCTCCGTTCAAGCTGACGGGAAAAATCCGGGCCGATTTCCCCCGGCTCGACATCAGCCCCCGAAAAATCTCGGTTTCCGGCCGGGGCGAAGCCGACGTCTTCGGCGGCAAGGTCGTCCTGCGGGACCTCGCCGTGTCGGACCCGTTCGACCCGGGGCGCTCGATCTCGCTCAACGTCGATCTCGTCGACCTCGACCTGAAGAAGCTCACCGACGAGATCCCCTTCGGCGAAGTGACCGGAATTATCCGGGGCGAGATCCGCGACCTCGTCATCACCTACAAGCAACCGGAGCGCTTCGACTTCCGGATCGAATCCGTGCCCCGCAAGGGCGTGCCGCAGACGTTCAGCCTCAAGGCGGTGGACAACCTGACCGTCCTCAGCGCCGGCCAACCGGCCTCCCTGGGGACGAGCCCGTTCTGGATGCGCTACGTCCGGGGCTTCCGCTACAAGAAACTGGGCATCGTCAGCACGCTCCGCAACGACACCTTCACCCTCAGCGGCACGATCCACGAGGGGGGGGTCGAATACCTGGTGAAGAAACCGGCGCTTTTTGGTATAAGTGTAATCAACCGCATGCCCGGGAAAAAGATCAGTTTCAAGGAGATGACCGGCCGGCTCAAGCGGATCGGCCGGTCTCAGAAATAAAAACGCATTCAAGGAGGGAGACGACATGAAAAAACGATACGCTCTGGGAACGGCCGCGGCCGTGGGCCTGACCTTCGTCCTGGCCTGCATCACGATCAACATCTATTTCCCCGAAGCGACGGTCCGGAAAGCCGCCGAAGAGATCGTCGAAGAGATCCGCAAAACGGACGAGGAGAAGAAGGCGCCGGACGCCCTGACGGCGTGCCCCGAGGCCGCGCCGTTCTCTCTCGTCCCCGCCGCTTACGCCCAGGAAGCGACGAACGTTTCCACGCCGGCCATCCGCGCCCTCAAAGAGACGATGAAGAAACGCTTCGCCTTGCTCAAGCCCTATTTCAACGACGGGAACATCGGTGAAACGAACCTGGGGATGATCGACGTCCGGAGCGAGGCCGGCCTCAACCTCCAGACCAAGGCAACCTTGAGAAACCTCGTCAAGGCCGAGAACGACGACCGGACGGATCTCTACGCCGAAGTGGCCAAGGCCCTCGACATCGAAGACAGCCAGATCGAACGCATCCAGAAGATCTTCGCCGAGAACTGGATCGCGGCCGCCGCCCCCGGCTGGTGGATTCAGAAAGAAGACGGATCCTGGGTTAAGAAGAGCTGACCGGCGACGCGCGACTGACTCGAACCCGGCCTTTATAACCGGAAATCGACTTACCGGGGATCTTCTTTGTACGCCCGCGAGACGCGGTCCAGGTGGTCGAGTTCGTCCCGGGACAAGACAAACGACATGGCCGCGGCATTGGACGCCGCCTGGGACGTCCTGGTCGCGCCCGGAATGACGACGACGTCCTCGCCGTAAAAATTCATCAGCCAGTTGAGCGCCGTCTGCGTCGGAGAGGCCTCGTGCCGGGCGCCGATTTCCTTCAGGGCTTCGACGACCGGCCGGCTCCGCCGCAGCGATTCCTTCCGGTAGAATCCCCGGTATTTCCGCATCCCGGACAGCGCCTTGAGTCGGTCCGGGTCCTCGTGGAACCGCCCGCTTAAAACGCCCTGGGACAGGGGAGAATAGGCGATGATGGAGATCCCCAGCTCCCGGGCCGCGTCGAGAACGCCGTTTCTCTCGATTTTCCGGTTCAACAAGCTGCAGGAGACCTGATTGGAAACGAGCGGAAGGCCTTCGGCGGCCAGGAAGCGATGAGCGTCCCGCATCCGCCGGGCTCCGAAATTCGACACGCCGATATAACGGATTTTTCCGGAATGAACCAGCGCGGCCATGGCGGCCATCTGTTTTTGATTCGAAGAAAACGAGGCCGGATTATGGATCTGGTAGAGGTCGATCGGATAGGGCGAGAGGCACTCCAGGCGCGACCCGATCGTTCCGGGGATGTTGGCCGCCCTCCGGAAGAGCGGCATCCACTTCGTGGCGACGATGACTTCTCCGGGCTGTTTCCCCGCCTTCTGAAGGACCCGGGAAAGTTCCATCTCCGAGGCGCCGTCGCCGTAGGCCTCGGCGGTGTCGAACCAGTTGATTCCGCCGTCAAGAGAAGCGGAGACGATGCCTTCGATTTCCGATTCGGGGAGCTTCGGCCAGTACTTGTTCCGTCCCCGGCGCTGGCTGAATTGCCAGCAACCCAACCCGACCGGAGAGACCCGCAAATCTGATCGTCCGAGTTTACGGAGCGGCAGGGACATCCTTGTTCTCCTCGTGTCTCAAATTATGAAAACCGTCACGTCCAGGTCCGTCCGGAATAAAACGAACGGGGGCTCAACTCTTCACGGGTTCGATGTAAAAACTGTTCTCGGGCCTATTGTCCAACGGCAGAAAGGCGGAATTTCGCCCCGGCCTCAACTTATTGGAAATAAACCCACGGACTTTCCGTCCCCCCTTTTCCGAGCGTACTGACGGCAAAGTACCGATTGACCTTAAGGTCGGTGAAGGCGAACGAGGCCGAAAACGTGGACGGGGAAACCGTGAGGAGCCGCACATAATCGCCGCCGTCGGCCTTCATGTAAATCGCGTAGCCTTCGATGTGTTCGGGAATATTGGCGGGATTGGCCGCCCAGAAGAGATTGAACGTGATCTCCGGATTCTGCCAGAATCGGCTCATGACGATCGTCGCCGAAAGATTTACGGGCGCAAGAGGGTTGGTTTTTTTGATGACGATCGACTTGATCTCCTGGTCCGTGCGGCCGAGGCTGTCGATAACCGCCAGGCGGATGTTGTATGTTCCCGCCGTTTGGTAAACGTGATTGACGTTCCGGCCGGAAGCCGTTCCGCCGTCGCCGAACATCCAATCGTAATTGACTTCGACGCCGTTGGGACCGTAGGAGGGGACGGCCCGGAAACTCACCGTCAGGGGAGGATAACCGGTCACGGGGGAGAAATTGAACGCGGCGACGGGCGGGGGAATCGCCACGATCGGATTGATGGAATAAGCCCAGATATCGGTTCCGCCCCCCGACCCGGTCACGTAGGAAGACGTAGTCGCAGCGACGTTCCCGTATGGATCGGCCGCCAGCCCGGGGAGTTTCGGGTATACCGCGCTGATCGCCTGGACGGTTCGAAACACCCCGCTTCCGTTATTCGTATAACGGATACCGTTGCCGGCATCGCCGCCGCCCGTCTGGCAGGCCACGTGAATGATGCCGTTTCTATCGACGACGACGCGCGGGAAATGCTGATAGAACAGGGCGATGGCGAGTTCAACCGTCGAACCGATGGCCAAGACGCGGATTTCGGACCCCTTTGCCGGCGTGTCCGGATAAGGGAGGTCCTCCCAAACCATGACCGGCATGTTATTCGGCCCGACCGTCACCCAGGGGTGGTTCGAACTTCCCGATTGACCCGATACGCCTTCTTTTGCAGCCCAGGTAGCGGCGGCCGTCCGGCTGGAATAATAATTCTCGAAAACGTTCGAGGTCCCAACCCTCTCGATCCAGACGGCATGAGCGGTCCCGTCCGATCCGAAAGCGAGGGAGCCCTGTTTACCGAAACCCGATGATAATTTCGCTTCGGTTTCCCAAACACCGTTGATTTTGGAGCGGGCGTAGACCACTCCCCCGGTTTCGTCACCGAATAAAACGTGAACATTTCCGGACTTGTCCATGAAGGCGCAGGGTTCGTCCCCACCCTTGCCCGTGGAAACGGTCTCGATCGTTCCCCAACCGGTTTTGGGATCGTAAATCCGAAGATAAATCGATTTTGTGGCGACGACGCCCCAACTCACGAGGACATGCCCTTTGGATGTCGTCGAGATATGGGGGCGATTGGCCAGAACGCCGGTCGTATCCGTCACGTCGACCGGTTCCGAAATGGTCGTCCCGTCATAGGACAAAACCCAAACCGGGCCTCCGCTGGCGCTGTTGGTATCTCCCGGGACCCAAACGACCCATAAGACACCGTCGGGACCGAAAGCGCACTGAGTCCACCGTACGCTATCCGTCGTGTGGTACAGCAACTTCGCGTTGCCCAGGGTTTGGCCGAAAGGGACCGACGTAAGAAGAAGGACGGCGCAGGCGCTTAAAAAGAGGACACGTTTCATATCGGACTTCTCCCCAAATACATCGCACTTATAGTGCCAAGGAACCCGGAGCTTGTCAACCGGCGAAATAAATCGGCCGTTTGGCCGTAGTTCACTCGCCATAAATGCGGACGGTGTCCTTGCCCTCGACCTCAACGGTTATGGCCTCGAGATGGGAGACGATCTCCTCCAGGTCCCGGGAGACGATCATGGTTCGGGAGATTATTTATGGGAAAGAAAACGTATCAGCTGATTCCGATCCTCGTCGGACAGCCAGGTGAAACAGATGCCCATGCCCTGAAAGGGACGCTGCCAGGCGACGCGTCCCTCCCCCGCGATGGGAACCTCGGTTCCGCCGCCGGGAAGGTTGAATCGGAACGTGATGAGCGAACCTACGGACAGCGGGTTGATGGTATCGATATAAAATCCGCCCACGGAGAAATCGCTGATCCGTCCTTCGAAACGAAGCCCTTCGTGCTCGTAGCTCACTTCCGTGAAGCTCATGTCGCGCGGGCTATCCCTTTTTTCTCCGGCCATTTCTTTCCCTCGAAAACAGCCGCCTTGTTTCCCGCCCCTGTTGGGAGCGGAAAAACGCTGGAATTATTATACACGAGTCTGCCGGCGTTGTCTCCATCTTCAAATGGTAGACCGGCCGCCCGAATGAGAAGCCGGCCGGGCGATACCGATTCAGCGGTATAGGGGGGCCAGATCGTGGCAGAGTTTCTGTCCCAGCTTGACGGCCCCGGCCATGGACAAGTGGGAGTTGGTTTTTCCCCAACCGCCGTCCCGGAAAAGCTCCGGCTTATCCAGTTCAAAATCGCGCGGCGAGTTGTAAAGCAACACGGTGACGTTACTGTAGCGCCGGCCCAAGTCGCGCAGATGCTGATGGAAACGCGGCATCCCCCAATTGGTCCTGAGGGAACCGATGTAATCCGGCAGCGATACCAGCACCACTTTCACGCCGTCGGCCTTCATATTGTCCAGAAGGCGCAGGAAATAATCCCCCTCTTTCCCCGGCGGTTTCGGGTAGTTTTGGTGAGAAAACCGGGGCGGTTTTTCAGTGATCACCTTTGGATTGTCCGGCTTCACCGGCACGCCCTGGTGGCTATTGATTTTGTCGAACAAGTCGTCGCCCGGGATAGCGGCGGCCGTCGTCCGGTCCGGATCGATCAAGATGTTGTTGAAGAACTCGTCGTTGTGTTTTTTATTTTTAAAAAGCAGAAGAGGCGCGGCAAAGAGGTCGACGCCGAGCGCACCCTTGTTCAGGTTAAAGCGCGACATCCAGCGCGCGTTGGACTCGATGTTATAGATGAAATAGTCCACGCCGTACACCACGACCTTCGGCACCCCGGCGTGCTTTTTGAACATCCGGTAAAAATAGTAGTTGTATTTCGGCCCTCTTCCCGAATCCGCCTCCTTGAAGAACTTTTGCCCGAGGCAATTTTCCAAGTGCGCGGGAATGATGCCTTCGAAGGTGCGCGAGGTGCCGAGAATCAGGGAGCTGTACTTCTGGCCCGATAAATATCGGGTCAAACGCTGTTCGAAGTCGCTCGTTCCGTAGGCGTTTTGTTCGATGACCCGCACGGCCAGGGAGAAGCCACGATCAAAGAGGAGCAAGGCCGTCAGGAAACAGGCCAGAAGCGCCAGAAAGCGGCGCATTTCAGAACTGGATGTAGATGAATTCATTTCCGGCATCCATGGAAAAGAGAATGATCAGACAGACAAAGAGCGCCAGCAACGCGCCGCGCAGCGGCAGGGGCAGGCGTTCCCATCGGCCCGGGAGCCTGCGGTTCGCGGCCAGACCCTCGGCCGCGATCAACAGCAACACCAGAAGTGCATTGACCAACAGGAAGATCCAGCCGGCCCAATGGAATCTGAGCTGCATATGGTGAAGATAGTTGAAGGCCTTGGCCAGAGTCGGCGCGCGGAAAAAAATCCAGGCCAGTGAGATCAGGTTGAAGGTCAGCGCCACGCGGAGGGCGCGGTACAGGGCAGGCCGGGACGACAGGCCGGTCTTGCGGGCCCAGCGGCGGCGGCGTTTGCGCCCGAGCTGGCCGACGATCATGTAAAAGCCATGCAACGCCCCCCAAAAGACGAAGGCCCAGGTCGGACCGTGCCACAGGCCGCATAAGGTCATGGTCAGCATCGCGGCCGACATATAGGCCCATGACTCCACCTTGATTCCCAGGAGGCGGTCCTGTTTGAGCGGCCGCATCACGGCGTAGGAGATGGGAAGGAACAGGTAGTCGCGCAGCCAGGTGGACAGGGAAATATGCCACCGGCTCCAGAAGTCGGCCACGCCGGTGCTGAGATAGGGGCGGTTGAAATTGGGCGCCGACTCGTAGCCGAGCATGCGCGCCAGGCCGATGGCGATATCGGTATAGCCCGAAAAATCGCAATAGATCTGGAAGGCATACAACCAGGCGGCGAAGACGAGATTTAGCCCCTGGCCCTGGGGATCGGCAAAAACCGGATTGACGAAAATGGCCAGCCGGTCGGCGATGACCATCTTCTTGAAGAATCCCCAGGCCACCTGGCAGGCGCCGCTGAATATCCGCTCGGAGGAAAATATCTCGGGATTTTTCAACAACGGCAGGAAGCGGCCGGCGCGTTCGATCGGCCCGGCCGAAACTTGCGGGAAAAAGGAGGTAAACAGGGCGAAACGCCCGGCATGACGTTCCGCCGGAATCCGCCCGAAATAGACGTCGATCAGATAGCCAAGCAGGCGGAAGGTATAGAAGGAGATGCCGATCGGCAAAAGCATCTTGAGCGGGCGCCAGTTCCAGCCGGAGCCGAAGAGGGAGGCCGCCCCCGCTACGGTCCCCATGAAAAAATTGACGTACTTGACGGCGACCAGTGTTCCCACGGTCAGGGCCATGGCGGCCAGTAGCCACCGCTTACGCGCCTTTTTCGCCTCAAGCGGCAGAGCGGCCATGCGCCGCGCCGCCCCGTAGACGACAAGCGTGGGCAGCACCAGGAACAGGAGGTGCAGAGGGTGGCCGTAAGCGACGAAAAAGAAACTGGCGGCCAGAAGCGGGAGCCAGCGCAGGAATTTAGGCGTCAGCCAGGTGAGACAGAAAACCAGGCAAAAGTAACAAAAAAAAACACCCGATTGAATAAGCATTGGAGCGGACAATTCTACCGGAGCCCGCACGGACTGTCAACGCATGCGCCGCGGACGAACCCCCCGGAGAGAGCGCACGTAATCCCGACAGCGCCCCTGTTCACCGCGACGCCGCGGCCGCCTAGCGTTTTTGGACCTTGATGATCCAGCTCTGGAAGGCGTTGGCCCCGTTGCGCGCCTTCTCCCCCCGGATGGTTTCATCGAGGTCGATGTACCATTTGCCTCCCTCCTGGCGGAGGGCCCAGTTGATCGTCGAGAACTCCTTCTTGTCCGGCGAGAAGTAAAGGTCGGCCATCACCGAAGCCGTGGTCGCCGTGACGTTCGTGTCGAATTCGTTGTCGATGCCGTAGCCGGACGCGGCGGCAAAGAACGGCCCTTCCGGCAGATTCGGCAAGTTGGCCTGTTGGCTGGGTGTCACGCAGGCCTGGAACGTCATAAAATCCTTGTCGGCCAGGGACTGGAGCGCCTTGGACAGAAGAGCGTTGGCCTCGGCCGAAGCTTTCTTTCCCCCGCACCCGGCGGAAATAAGAAGGACGGCCATCAGGCTGAACACGGCCGCGATTCTCCAAAGTTTCCTGCTTGTTAAAGTCGACATGTTTCCCTCCTCGAAAAATCACCGGCGCGTTTGAGTTTCGCCGGCTTCATTTCTTCTCTTGCGGTAAAGAATAAAGGGCGTTCGGGATTAAGTCAATCCTTTCGATCCTTCTTATGCCTTCCAGAGTTCAAACGGAACGTCCTTGAGGTCGACGTACATCCGGTACGGGAAGTTCTCGGTCAGGTTATGGAACGACCGGACAGACCTCCGCGGCTTGATCGACCAGAGTGCAGCGGACGGCCTCCGGGCTACTTAACGAGCACTTCTTCCGGCGGGATGCCGATGGCTTTGGCGACGCCCTCGCCGTACGCCCGATCGGCCTTCAGGCAGTTGCCGATGTGGCGGATCTTGACTTCCCGGGGCGCCTTGGCGATGTCCCGGGCGGTATTGGCGAACAGGCGCGCCTGCTTTTCCGGGCCCATGAGGCGGAAGAGCATCCCCGGCTGGGTGTAGTAGTCGTCGTCGTCCTTGCGGAAATCCCAGTGGTCCGCGGCTCCTTCCAGGGCCAGCGGCGGTT
>JAPKZG010000049.1 GCA_026393895.1 Candidatus Aminicenantota bacterium | reverse complement strand
AAATCAAGAAGGCCGACGGAGTCAAGCAGGCTAAGGTGCTCGAAGCCGACGGCGAAGCCCAGGCCATCAAGCTCGTCAACGAAGCGGCCCAAATGTATTTCGTCGGGAACGCTCAAATTCTGCGGCGGCTCGAGACCGTCGTAAAGGCCTTGGCCCATAACACCTAGATCATCGTTCCAAGGATCACCCAATTGATAAACGTCATCGGCGATTTAGCGGTCAATTTCCCGCTGCCGTCGTCCAAGGACGGCGCGCCGCAGGAATAACGGCCGGCTATTTGATCGCGGCGAGGATTTCGGGCAAAAAGACGTTCATCCCGCCCCAGTTGTCGTCGTACGTCATCCCGAGGCGCACGACCACCAGTTTCCGGGAAGGCAGGACGGCGATCGTCTGGCCCTGATAACCCAGGGCGAAATACGTATCCTCCGGGAGCTTGGGATAAGGCCTTGTTTCCGGCTTTCCCGGATCGCCCTTGTTCAACCAGAAAAAGGCGCCGTATTGCCCTTGGGGCGCCGCCAGGGTAGGTGTCGTGGAGTAGGCCATCCAACCTTCCGGCAGGATCCGTTCGCCCAGCCAGACGCCGTCGTTTAAACAAAGGAGACCGAACCGGGCGAAATCCCGGGCCGTAGCATAAAGATAAGACGAGCCGACGAACGTTCCAGAGGCGTCGCGCTCCCAGACGGCGTTCCGCATTCCGATTTTGTCAAACAGGGCCCGGCGGGGAAAATTCCAATACTCTTCATCCGACTCGAAGGCCTTCCGGATGATCCTCTGAATAATGTTGGCCGTTCCCGAGGAATAATTCCAGACCGTTTCAGGGCGGGCCGCCAAGGGCTTGGACACGGCAAACACGGCCATATCGGCCTTCCGGAAGAGCATGGCGTTGACGTCCGAGACGGGCCGGTCGGCGTAGGCCTCGAACCACTCCAACCCGGAACTCATTCTCATGAGCTGATCGAGGGTAATGGTTCGGCGGGGATCATCCCCCCCTGCCCATTCCGAAACCGGGGCCGGGTCTTTGAGGTTGAGCTTCCCTTGCCCGACGAGGATCCCGACGAGGGCGCTGGTGACGCTCTTGACCGTCGACCAGCTCAGCAGCCGGGTGTCCTTCGTGATTCCCGGCCCGTATTTCTCGTAGACCAGACAGCCGTCGTGAAGGACAAGCAAGGCCCGCGTGCGGAGGATATGATTCGGATCGGATTCGATGAAAAGCCGGTCGGCCGCCGCCCGGATTCGGACGAGGTCGATCGTGTCGGAAGGCGGAATCAGGGCCAGCCGGTCGCCCGTCGGCCAGTCGACTGCTTCGGGATCGGTTTGCTCGATCGCCGGGTCGAGGGCGGGCGCCGGCCACTCCCGGACGGCCTCTTCCGTGACGCCGTTCAGAAGCACGGCCCCGATCCCCTCGCGGTAAACCGCTTTGGCTTTAAAAAGTCCCGTCCCCCACAACGAACAGGTCACGCTTTGTTCGTCATAATCGACCTTGGCCTTGAATATTTTGAAGAGCGGATGGAATCCCAGATCTTCAGCCTCGACGATGGCCGGGTCGCGTCCGGAAAGGAAAACGGCCGAGCAGAGGATCTTGGCCTTCGACCCGGTCCCGATGGACATCAGTTGAAGATATTGGTTTTTCGCGACGAAATACGCTCCCGCGGCCAGGATCAGGACGAGGAGGGCCAGGACGATCCGTTTGGCTCGGAGTTTGCTCATGGAATCACGCTCCTTTTCCGGAGGTTATTGAAATAAAGGTCAAACCGTCTCGATCGCGGTTTTAAAACGGGGAGCCGAAGCCCCGCCCGCAGCGTAAGCTTTCAACGAATGCAGCAGCTGCCGGAAGCCGAGTGCCCTCAAGCGCGAAACGGCCATAAACGGCCTCCTCAATCCCGAACTTTAAACACTTTATCGCAGACCGGGCCAAAGTTCAATTCATCGGGAGACACAATACATGTTTCCCTGATTCGATAAATTAAAGGCCATGTCGCGCCTTCCCGAATCGGGGGAATTTTCGGCCCGTTTGAAGAAGGCGATTAGAAAATTGTTTGACAGATGGATACAAACATGCTATATATCACCGACCATCATGAGAAAGACGACGACGAGCCCGACGAACACGCATCCCGCCCGTCCGTCTTTTTCCCCGGCATTCACCGTCGGAATGATAATGTGAAGCCCGGAAGTGCGGCCCCGCAGGGCCGGCTTTCGGGAACTCCCCGCTGACAACACTCCTCGAAGTGTTTCCCCGCTTATTTCCGGAGGTGCATCATCATGCCGAAAACCGTTGAACAAATAAACGAAAAAATCGCCCGGGGAACCGTGAAGGTCGTCCGGGCGGACCAAATGACCGAAATCGTCCGTGACCTCGGCCCCAACCGGGCGGCCGAGGAAGTCGACGTCGTGACCACGGGGACGTTCGGGGCCATGTGCTCCTCGGGCGTCTGGCTCAATTTCGGCCATGCCGACCCGCCGATCAAGATGACCCGCGTCTGGCTGAACGACGTCGAAATCTACGCCGGCGTGGCCGCCGTCGACGGCTACCTGGGAGCGACCCAAATCTCCCGGACGGAAGGGATGCGCTACGGTGGAGCCCACGTCATCGAAGATCTTCTCCGGGGAAAGTCCGTCGTGCTGCGGGCCGTCGCCTACGGAACCGATTGCTATCCGCGCAAGAGCATCCTGACCACCCTCACCCTGGATGATTTCAACACCGCGCTTCTCTCCAATCCCCGCAACGGATATCAACGCTACGCCGCCGCGGCCAATTCCTCCGGCCGCACGCTTCGAACGTATATGGGCACGCTTCTTCCGGGTCTCGGCAACGCGACGTACTCCGGCGCGGGTGCCCTCTCCCCTTTGTCCAACGACCCCGATTACCGGACGATCGGCCTGGGGACAAAAATTTTTCTGGGCGGGGCGGAAGGATTCGTCACCGGACCCGGCACCCAGCACAACCCGGAAAAGGGTTTCGGAACCATGATGGTCCAGGGTGATCTGAAAAGCATGTCGGCTGAATTCATCCGGGCGGCTTCGTTCCCCGGCTATGGTTGCACGCTGTATATCGGCCTCGGCATCCCCATTCCCGTCCTCGACGCCGATTTGGCCCGCCGCACGGCCGTGTCCGACGCGGAGATCGGGACGACGATCTACGACTACAGTGTTCCCTCACGAACCCGTCCGGCGCTCAAAGACACAAATTATGCCGAACTCAAATCCGGCCGGGTGGAGATCGGCGGAAAATCCGTTCCGACCTCGCCCCTTTCGAGTTTCGTCCTCGCCCGGAGGATAGCCGAGGAACTCAAACGGCGAATCGAGGCGGGATCCTTCTCTCTCACCGCGCCGGTTCAAAATCTCCCAACAAAAGCCGTCGTGCGGCCGCTCGAGCGGCGGTCACCCCAAAAAATGCTTCGTTCCCTTCCGAAGATCGCCGCGGTCTGTTTAAACGCCCCGCTTGCCTGGGAGGAGGACCGTTGTATTCATTGCGGCCATTGCCTGGCGCTATGTCCGCTCGGTGTTTTCACGAGGAGCGAGGAGGGGAAGCTTTCGGTTGACGCGGGCCTCTGTTCCGGCTGCGGGATTTGCACCGATGCCTGCCCGCTCGGCGCGCTCTCTCTTTCCACGGAGTAGAATCATGAGCCGGCAAATAATCCGAATCAAGGAAACCATCGCGACCGTCGTCGCCGAGGACGTCTACATCCCCGTCGCCGAAGCCGAGATACGGAAACAACGGGCGCTCCTGGAAGAGTATATCCGGCGGGACCCTGAATTCCGGACGACGCTCGAACCTCACCCTGTCCCGCCCGACGCTCCCCCCATCGTTCGCCGGATGGCCGAAGCGGCGGTCAAGGCCGGCGTCGGCCCGATGGCCGCGGTGGCCGGAGCGGTGGCCGAAGCCGCGCTCCGGGCGATGATCGAAGCCGGAGCGACTCACGCCCTCGTCGACAACGGGGGCGACATCGCCTTGTCGATCGAACGCCCCGTCACCGTCGGCATCTTCACCGGGTCGTCCGCCGTCCGCGACATCGGCCTCCGGGTCGAACCCCGGCCGGGGATCTTCGGCATCTGCACGTCCTCGGGAACGGTCGGTCATTCGTTGAGTTTCGGCCGCGCGGACGCGGCCACCGTCATCGCCGGGAACGTCTGCCTGGCCGACGCGGTCGCAACCGCCCTGGGCAACGCCGTTTCGGACGAAAACGAGACGCATCTTTCGGAAACCCTGGCCTCGTTGGGCGAAGTCGAAGGCGTCGAAGCGTTGCTCGCGATCATTGGAAACACGCTGGCGGCCTGGGGCGATTTGCCGCCCATCGTCCGGACGCGCGTGGACCCGGCCCGGGCGAGCCAATAGCTTAACAGGAATCATTCGTGAATCATTCAAATTTGGTAAGCGAAGGGGAAATGGAGGGACATGACCCGATTTTCCGAAATCGGGATCGTGTCCCCCATTTCCCTGGCCAGTCAATAGTTAAAAGAAAAGGATCATCATCATGACGCACAAGAGAAAAGTCGCCGTTCTTGGGTCGACCGGGCTGGTGGGACAACATTTCGTCCGCATGCTCGACGGTCATCCGGATTTTAAAATCGCCATGCTCGCGGGATCGGAACGCTCCGCCGGGCATGTTTACGCGGAAGTCGTCGATTGGGCGGCCGACGGAGAGATACCGTTGAACACCGGAAAGACCGTCGTTCAACCGACGTCCGTCGAAACCGTCGTCGCTTCCGGTGCCGAGGTCGTTTTCAGCGCCCTCCCCGCCTCGATCGCGGGCCCGCTGGAAACCGCACTGCGGGGCCGTGGCCTTTTCATTTTCACCAACGCCTCGTCGCATCGGGCCGACCCCGACGTCCCTGTCGTGATCCCGGAAATCAACCCGGACCACCTGGAACTGGCCGCCCGCCAGAAACGGGCCCACGGCGGATTCATCGTCGCCGACAGCAACTGCTCCACGTCCGGATTGGCCCTTCTGCTCGCGCCACTTCGGCCGCTCGGCATCCGCTCTGTGGTCGTCACGACCTTTCAGGCGATCTCGGGCGCGGGACGACGCGGCCTGGCGGCGATGGACATCGCCGCAAATTGCATCCCGTTCATCCCAAACGAGGAGGAAAAACTCGGCCGCGAGCCCGGCCGGATCCTTGGAACGCTTGATCAAAACGGGATCCATCTCTGGCCCGTTCCCGTCCGGGCGAATTGCTGCCGCGTCCCGGTGCGCGACGGGCATCTCCTGAGCGTTTCGGTGGAGTTCGACCGGGCCGTCGAAGAACGAGCCGCGGCCGAAGCGCTGACCGCGTTCCGCGGGCTCCCCCAGGAATGGAACCTGCCCTCGGCTCCCGCGCAGCCGGTGATCGTCCGGACCGAGGAAGCCCGGCCTCAGCCGGTTCTCGACGCCTGGGCCGGATCCCCGGAACGGGCGCGGGGAATGGCGGTTACGGCCGGACGGCTTCGCTCCCGCGACTGTTTCCTCGACCTCTTCGGGCTGGTCCACAACACCGTCCGCGGGGCGGCCGGAACCTGTCTTTTGACCGCCGAACTGGCCTTGAAACAGAGCTTATTGGATACGAAGTGAGGATCCCATGCGATTTCAAAAAGTCATGAAATTCGGGGGCGGATGCCTCCGCGACGCCGACGGCTTCAAGCGAGCCGCCGAGATCATCCGGAAAGAACCCATCCCCCCGGTCGTCGTCGTGTCCGCGGTCTCCGGGGTCACGGACGCCCTGGAAAGCGGTCTGACCCGGGCCGTGAAAAACGAGGCCGGCATCACCCGGACGATCCGGGCGCTCCGGATGCAGCACGAAAATCTGGCCGTGCATCTTCTCCCGTCCCGGGAGATTCGGACGCACGTCTTGGAGCAAATCGACCTCCGGTTGAACCGCCTGGAGAGATTGCTCCAAGGCGCCGCCCTGACCGGAGAAGCTTCGCCTTTCACCCGGGCGCACGTCTTAAGCTACGGTGAACGTTGGGCGGCCGTCCTCCTGGCCGGACTCCTGAAAGAAAAAGGGGCGGACGCCCGGGCCCTGGAAAGCGAACACATCGGCCTGGCGGCCGACGACTCGCCCGACGCGGCAACCGCCGACATCCCGGCCTTCCGCCGGGCCGTCAAGAAAAACGCCCTCGGGCTGGAATCGGGGCGGTTCATCCCGGTGATCACCGGGTTTTACGGCGTCGCCTCCAAGCGAAGAATCGCCTCCTTCGGGCGAAACGGGTCCGATTACAGCGCCGCGGTTATCGCCGTCGCCCTTCATGTTCCGCTTCTCGAAATCTGGAAGGACGTCGACGGCTTCATGACCGCCGACCCCAAGCGGGTCCCAGGGGCCAAACCCATCGCCCGCTTGTCCTTTTCCGAAGCGGCCGAACTTTCCTATTTCGGAGCGAAAGTCCTCCATCCCCGGACCCTCGAGCCGGTCGCCCGGCAAAACGGCACGATCCAGATCCGGCATCTTTTCCGGCCGGACCGCCCTGGGACCGAGATATCGGCTAAGGGAGGGACGACGGAAACCGTCCTGAAAAGCGTGACTCACAACAACCGGATCGCCGTCCTCCGGGTCTGCGGCGCGGGCGTCGGCTGCAAGCCGGGCATCATCGGGATCATCGGCCGGAGCCTCGCCGACCGGGGCGTCAACATCATCTCGGTCATCACTGCCCAGACGATGATCAACGTCCTCGTGGCCGAAACGGACGCGCGGCTCGCTCTGAAAACGCTCCGGGCGGTCCGCGGGGGGGTCATCACCCGCGTGGAATCGGAGACGGGCCTGTCGCTGGTCGCCGCCGTGGGGGAAGGATTGTCGTCGCGCAAGGGCTTGGCTGCGCGCGTTTTCACCGCGGTCGCCGAAGGCGGGGTCAACGTCGAGATGATCTCCTCGGGCGCCTCAGGCGTGGCCACGTATTTTCTGGTGCGGAAGGAGGACGCCCTGCCTGCCGTTCGGGCACTCCACGCCGAATTTTTCGAACGCGCTGCGAAATAAAACGCCTTATCTTCGGAACAGCATCAGGTTCGGGATCAGTTGCCTCGGCCCGCCCGGCGTTTTCCATAAGACCCTCAAATCCTCCCCGCCGGTTTTGTTGAAATACCGGACGGTAATCTGGTGGAAGCCGGCTTCCAGGGCGATGACACCGCTCTGTTCGGTGGAGGGGTGCACTCCGTCGTTGTCGACGACGAGCGTGTCCCCGATCCAGAGCCGGCTTCCGTCATCGGAAGTAAGGATAAAAGTGTAAAGCCCGGTTTGCGGGGCCCGGATCAATCCCTTGAATTCGAGGGCATAATTTTCGTGCCGCCTTTTTTGCGACAAGTCGATTTGCGCGATTTCCCCGGAACGGATGGGCTTCAGCGCCGCCATTTTTGGCAGATTGTTCCAATCGCCCTCGTAATAGGCGAAGGTCAAACCCTGCTTGAGCCCGCCGCCCTTATCGTCGGCCGGACGGGGAGGAACCTTCGTGAACTTCGCCGTGGTTGTTCCGGTGACCGGAAGTGCCTTCAGGAAACCGCGGGCCGAAACGACGGCCGTCTCGGTCAAGCGCACGGGCCCGGCGACGAGCCGCGAATCGATGGTCGGTTCTGAGCCGTCGAGCGTATAGCGTATCCCGGTGAGGCCGGGGTCGGCCGTTATGGTCACCTCGAGGGCTTCGTAGAAGTTCGGGGATTGCGCCGTAATCTTCGGCGGAGCATAGACTTTTGCTTGCCCGCCGGTTTCGAGAACGATGACCGTATCGTCAGCGTCCGGCGCGGATCCGGGGACGCGGATCAGCAGTCCGTCCTCCCGGCGCTCGAAGGCGAGCGGTTTCCCGGGGGCGGATAGGAAATACGCGGCCTGCGGCTCCTCGGCAAATGGAGGAACCTTCAAGGCGCCGGCGTTCGGCCAATTAAAGACATGGAGATAAATCCGGGTTTTCCCGTCGATGCTTTTTTGCGTCGCCCGGCCCCAGGAAAGAGCGACGAACGGGCCGGCCGTCGTCCCGTAAATGGACTCGCCGTTGACCTTCATCCAACGGCCGATCGCGGCCAACCGGTCGAGACTGGGGCCCGGGAAAACACCCTCGGCGGTCGGACCGACGTTCAGGAGGAAATTTCCTCCCTTGGAGGCGATATCGGCGAGTTTGCGGATCAGGTCCCGGGAAGATTTCCAATTTTGGTCGGCCCGGTTGTAGCCCCAATTATCGTTCATGGTCATACAGGTTTCCCAGTCGACGCCGGGAAGTCCGGCGGCCGGGATCTGCTGTTCGGGAGTTCCGAAGTCTCCCGGAGAATCCTTGTTTTCCGAAAATCCTCCCAACCCGGAACGGCTCGCGCCGACCCGGTTATTGATGATGATCGACGGCTGCAGCGAGCGGACGAATTGATAAAGATCTTTTCCGCGTTGCTCGTTCCAGGTGTCTTCCCATTCCCCGTCGAACCACAGGACGCCGATCGCGCCGTAATTGGTCAACAATTCCTGGAGTTGAGCTTTCAGATACGCGACATACTGGTCGAAGTTCGGGACGATTTTCGGCCGCATCTCGATCTCCCAGGCGCGCCGGGGAAGGTAGTCCGGATGGTGCCAATCCATGATCGAGTAGTAAAAGCAAAGCTTGATCCTGTACCGGTCGCAGGCGGCCGCCAGTTCCTTGAGGGCGTCGCGTCCGAACGGCGTCGACATGATGTCAAAGTCCGTCGCCTTCGAATCGAACATCGCGAAACCGTCGTGATGTTTGGAAGTGATGACGATGTATTTCATCCCGGCGTCCCGGGCCGTCCGGACCCAGGCGTCCGCGTCGAATCTCGTCGGATTGAACTGGCCGACGAATTGATCATAGAGGTGGGAGGGAATCTGGGCGCTGTCGCGGATCCATTCGCCGTAGGTCGTTTTTCCGGCCCATTCCCCCGCCGGAACGGAATATATCCCCCAGTGAATAAACAAGCCGAAGCGGGCTTCGCGCCACCATTGCATCCGCGCGTCATGATCGGTTTTCGTTTCGGCCGCCAAAGTCGACCCCATTAATAAAACCGCCAGGCCCAAGACGAGAAATACCGACACCCTTCGTTTGTTCATGTTTTCCTCCTGAAGTTCATCCCCGGTCGGTCCTTTTCGCGACAAAGCGATATCAGGATATCCCCGTTTCCGAACGATTGTCAAACGTCTCAGGATTTGAAGATCCGCTCGATTTCCTTGGCCGCGTCGGCCGGGGCCTGTTTGACCTGGGGCATTTTCTCCGCGCCGGCGACCCGGAGTTTGCTTTTCCTGCCATAGATCTTTATCCTTGATCCATGGAATCCCCGAGCGATGTCCCGGCCGGCGGCCAACGTCTCCATATTCTTGTGGTCGATGATGAAGCCAACATACGCCTGACCATCTCCGTCTGCCTCGAGATGGAGGGGCATCACGTTGTCGGCGTCAGCAACGTCCCCGACGCGATAGTCGAAGCGGCCCGGCGTTCATTCGACTTAGCTTTTATCGACCTTCGTTTGGGGATGGACGACGGCCTCGACCTGATCCCGGTCTTGCACGCAAAATCCCCGTGGCTGAAGATCGTCGTGATCACCGCCTACGCGTCCATCGACACAGCCGTCGAGGCCATCCGTCGCGGCGCCACGGACTACATCCCCAAGCCTTTCACTCCCGCCCAAATAAGCCTGGCGGTCCGCAAGGTCTTCGAAATGCGATCCCTCGAGATGAAGGTCGCGGCCCTGCAGGAAGATTTGGGGCGGGAACATCCCGAAGTCGATTTCTCAAGCGCCAACACCCGGATGAAAAAGGCCGTCGACATGGCCCAACAGGCGGCCTCATCCGAGGCCACGATTCTCATCCGCGGAGAGAGCGGCACGGGAAAGACCGTTCTTGCCCGAGCTATTCACGGATGGAGCCGCCGAGCGGCGAAAGCGTTCCGGATGGTTTCCTGCCCGTCGTTTTCGTCCGAGCTTCTGGAGAGCGAGCTCTTCGGCCACATCAAGGGAGCCTTTACGGGCGCCATCCGCGATAATCCCGGCCGGATCGCCGCGAGTGAAGGAGGAACGTTGTTCCTGGACGAGATCAGCGACCTGCCTCTCGCGCTCCAACCCAAACTCCTCCGTTTCGTCCAGGACAAGGAGTACGAGCGCGTCGGCGACGACGCCACACGAAAGGCCGATGTCAGGATCCTCACGGCCACCAATATCGATTTGGAGGCGGCAGTCAAGGCCGGTCAATTCCGCGAAGACCTGTTCTACCGCCTCAACGTCATCCAGATCGAGATCCCGCCTCTCCGCAATCGTCCGGAAGATTTAGCCCGGCTCGCCGCGAGGCTTTTGGCTTTCCACGCCCGGCAAAACCACCGCATGTTCCTCGGTTTTTCCAATGAGGCCTTCAGCGTGCTCCGGGAGTACGCTTGGCCGGGCAACGTCCGCGAGCTGAGCAATGTCATCGAACGAGCCGTTATCCTCTGCCCTGGCGAACGGATCGGCCCGGAGTTTCTGCCTCCCCGCCTTGTTCCGGCCGATGCCTGTCCTCAAATCGGCGACCCCGTCTCCCTAGAAAAGGTCGAAGAACAACACATCCGGCATGTTCTCGCCTCAACCAGATCCCTTCAGGAAGCGGCCAACGTCCTCGGCATCGATCAGGCCACCCTCTGGCGCCGGCGGAAGAAATACGGTATCTGAAGCCTCATCCTGCCTTGCGGAACGCAAGGACGTTTTTTCCCCATCCTTTCATAATGCAACGGCCTAATAAAAATGATCGAATTATCTTGTTGATAAATATAGGATTCCATGGCAGAAGCCTTGGCATGTTGGTTGCATTAAAACGGTTCCGAGGAGAAATTCAATGCTGGGATTGAGGCAAAAAATCACTTTGGGATTCTCCGGCCTTTTAATCATCACCTTGGTCATCGGTGTTCAGGGAATCCTGAACATCACCAGGTTGGGCGGGTCGGTCGACGTGATTCTCAGGGAAAACTACCGGAGCGTGATCGCTTGTCAGAGGATGAAAGAAGCTCTGGAGCGCATCGACAGCGGCCTGCTGTTTACGCTCATCGGGGAGGCCGACCGCGGCGCCGCCCTTATCCGCAAGAACGAAGCCGCATTCGAAGAGGCGCTGAGAGTCGAACTCGATACAATCACTCTGCCCGGCGAGGGTGAAAAAGCCTCCCGTCTTCGCGGCCTCTTCAGCCGGTACCGGGCCGAGATCGGGACGGTCGAAAATTCAGCCGGGCCGATCGTTTCCCGCCGGGAAGCCTATTTTTCAACCCTCTTCCCGCTCTTCGATGAGATCAAGGGCACCGCGGACGATATCCTCCGGATGAACCAGCAGAACATGAGCGACGCCAACGACCGGGCCCGACGGACCGCGGCCCAAGCCCGAAAGCACATGTATATTCTCCTGTTGGCCGGGACCGCCGCGGCGGCTGCCTTCATCATCTTCTCAAGAAAGTGGGTCATGCGGCCCATCCGACGGCTGATCCGCTCCACGGAAGAAATCAGGCGCGGGAATCTCGATTTCGTCGTCTCCAGCCAGTCGTGGGATGAAATCGGCCAGCTGTCCGAGTCCTTCAACATCATGGCCGCGAGCCTCAGGGAATTCCGCCGGACAGACCAAGCCAAGCTCCTTCGTATCCAGCGGGCCACCCAGCAGGCTTTCGACAGCCTCCCCGACGCGGTCGCCATCGTCGATGCGGAAAGACGAATTGAAGTCGCCACGGAAGCCGCTAAAATAATTTTCTTCATGAAGCCGGGAGCCGTCCTGTCCGAGCTTCCATTCAGTTGGATGACCGAGCTCTTCGATCAGGCCGTCCGCACGGGCCGAAAAGCCGTGCTCGAGGGTGGAAATGTCATTCAACAATTCATCCGGGGCGAGGAGAAATATTTCCGGCCGGAAGCTCTGCCGATTTTCGACAACGACCATCTGACCAACGGAGCGATCATGATGCTCAAGGACGTCACCCTGCTCCGCCAACATGACGAGATCAAGAAAGGCGTGATCCGGACGGTTTCTCACCAGTTGAAGACCCCCCTGACTTCCATCCGCATGGCCATTCATCTCCTTCTTGAGGAAAGGGTCGGAACCTTAACGGAAAAGCAGGCCGAACTTCTCGTGGCGGCGAGAGAAGAAAGCGAGCGTCTGCACGAAATCCTCAACAACCTTCTCGACATCAGCCGTCTTGAAGCCGGTAGAGCCCATTTGGAACTTCAAAAGGCCTCGCCTTCTTCGATCGTTCTCGGCGCCCTCGATCCGCATCGACGGACCGCCCAGGACCGCGGCATCAGCCTGAGGACGGACATCGCTGTCGACCTTCCTGATGTCTTGGTGGACAGGACCCGCATCGACCATGTCTTCGGCAATCTGCTCTCCAACGCGTTCAAACACACACCCCCTGGAGGACGCGTCACTATATCGGTCTCGGCCGCAGAGGCCGAGGTTCAATTCCGAGTCTCCGACACGGGTGAGGGCATCCCGGCGCCGTTCCTGCCGCGGCTTTTTGAACCGTTTTTTCGGATCCCCGGTCGCGAAAACGAAACCGGCGCGGGACTCGGGCTGGCCATCGCCAAGGAAATCGTAGAGGCCCAAGGTGGAAGCATCGCCGTAGAAAGCCGGGAAGGGGAAGGATCGACCTTCACCTTCACGCTGCGCCGGGCGGACCGGTTTTCCAAGGAGGTGGATCCCTCATGAGCGACGTTCTCTATATCCTCATCGTCATCCTCTTTTTCGCGATCTGCGCCCTTTATACCCGGGCATGTGAAAGGCTCTGATCATGGCGGACATTATCGGCATCATCATCGGGATCCTCTTGATTATCTACCTCTTCTTGACGATCCTGAAGCCGGAAAAGTTCTAGCGGAGAACGATCATGGATATCTACGGCTGGGTCCAGCTCGCCCTGTTCATGGCCCTTCTGGGTCTTTCGGCGAAGCCGATAGGACTCCATATCGGCCGGGTCCTCGAGGCGGACGGAAAAACGTTCCTGGACCGCGGGCTGAAGCCCGTCGAGCGGGGACTCTACCGGATCCTTCGCGTGGACCCGGGCAGCGAGCAGGATTGGAAACGCTACACTCTGTCCCTGCTCGTTTTCAGCCTGGCCGGGCTTCTTTTCACCTATGCCATCCTCCGACTCCAACACATCCTGCCGCTCAATCCCCAGAAGCTCGGTCCTGTCCGCCCAGACCTCGCCTTCAACACGGCGGTGAGCTTCGCCAGCAACACGAACTGGCAGAACTACGCCGGTGAAATGACGCTCTCCTATTTTTCCCAAATGACCGGGCTCGTTTTTCAGAACTTCGTCTCGGCCGCCGCCGGCATCGCCGCCGCGGCCGCCCTGGTACGCGGCATCGCCCGTCACTCGGCAAAGACGGTCGGGAACTTCTGGGTCGACCTCGTCCGGGTGAACCTTTATCTTCTTCTTCCCATCTGCGTCGTATATTCCCTTTTTCTCGGCTCGCAGGGCGTCGTTCAGAATTTCAAACCTTACATAACGGCCCGGCCTATCGAGGCCACGGCCGCCCCGTCCCCGGAAACAGCGCCGGCCGGGCAGACGATCGCCCAGGGACCGGCAGCCTCCCAGATCGCGATAAAAATGCTCGGGACCAACGGCGGCGGCTTTTTCAATGCCAATGCCGCCCACCCCTACGAAAATCCGACGCCTCTTTCGAACTTCATCCAGATGCTTTCTATTTTCCTCATCCCGAGCGGCCTGACGTATTATCTGGGCCGGAAAGTCCGAAACCAGAAACATGGTTGGACGGTCTGGAGCGCCATGGCCCTTCTTTTTCTAGCCGGGGTTCTCTTCTGCTGGAAGGCCGAGAGCGACGGCAATCCGCGATGGGCGGAACTCGGCGTGAGCCGGACCTTGGGGAACATGGAGGGAAAAGAAGTCCGGTTCGGCGCCTTCGATTCGGCCCTGTTCGCCTCGGTCACAACGGCGGCCTCCTGCGGGGCGGTGAACGCCATGCCCGACTCATTCACTCCTCTCGGGGGGTTCGTCCCATTGTTTAACATCCAGATGGGCGAGGTCGTCTTTGGAGGCGTCGGCTCAGGCCTCTATGGGATGCTGATCTTCGTCGTCCTGGCCGTTTTCCTCACCGGGCTCATGGTCGGCCGGACGCCCGAATACCTGGGGAAAAAAATCGATTCCTACGACGTGAAAGTCAGCGTCCTGGCCCTGGTCATCCTGATCTTCAGCATCCTCGGTTTCTCCGCCTGGGCCGCGGTAAGCCCTTGGGGCAAAGCCGCCTTGGGCAATGCCGGGCCGCACGGTCTGAGTGAGATCCTCTATGCTTACTCCTCGGGCACGGGAAACAACGGAAGCGCCTTTGCCGGTTTTAACGGCAACATCGTCCGCCTGAATATCACGCTGGCTTTGGCGATGCTCTTCGGCCGGTTCCTGATGCTGGTTCCCGTGATGGCTCTGGCCGGAAACTTGGCCAAGAAAAAAAGACTTCCGCCGTCGGGCGCGGACTTTCCCGTCGGAGGGTTGATGTTCACCCTGATCCTCATGGCAACGGTCCTAATCATCGGGGCCCTGACCTTCTTCCCCGCCCTGGCTCTCGGTCCGGTGGTCGAGCATTTCGTGATGACAGGTTCGTCCATCCTTTATTAGAGAAAGAATATGGCCGTAAAAGCTCATTCCCTTTTCGACCGCCGGATTATCGGGCCGGCCGTTCTCGCTTCCTTCAAGAAGCTGAATCCCGTGTCGCTCCTGAAAAATCCCGTCATCTTCGTGACGGAGGTGGGCGCAGTCGTCACAACGGCCGGGCTGCTTCTCCGCTCCGGAAAGGAACCTGGGGGCTTCATCCTGCAGGTCAGCCTCTGGCTTTGGTTCACGGCGCTTTTCGCAAATTTCGCCGAGGCCATGGCCGAGGGCCGGGGGAAGGCCCAGGCCCGGGAACTCCGTAAAACCCGATCCCACACGCGGGCCAACCGCCTGAAAGCGGACGGGACGACGGAACGGATTCCGGCCGAGCTCTTGAGGAAGGGCGACCTGATCCTTGTCTCCGAACGCGAGGTCATCCCGTCGGACGGAGAGATCATCGAAGGCGTGGCGACCGTGGACGAATCGGCGATCACGGGCGAATCCGCGCCCGTCATCCGCGAAGCGGGCGGCGACCGGAGCGCCGTCACGGGGGGCACCCGCGTCCTTTCCGATTGGATCAAGGTCGTCGTGACGGCCAACCCCGGGGAGAGCTTTCTCGACCGCATGATTTCTCTTGTCGAGGGGGCGCGACGGCAAAAACACCAAATGAGATCGCTCTGACCATTCTCCTCTCGGCCCTGACGATCATGTTTCTCGTTGTCATTCTTACGCTCCGGCCTTTCGGTCTTTATTCCGGCGTATCGTTCACGTTGACGGGCCTTGTGGCCCTGCTCGTCTGCCTGATTCCGACGACGATCGGCGGCCTCCTCAACGCCATCGGTATCGCGGGCATCGACCGCATGGTCCAGAAAAACGTACTGGCCATGAGCGGCCGGGCCGTCGAAGCGGCGGGAGACGTGGATGTCCTGCTGCTCGACAAGACCGGCACCATTACGCTCGGCAACCGTCAGGCCGCGGCGTTCCTGCCGGCGTCGGGGATCTCGGCCAAAGAGCTGGCCGATTCGGCGCAACTGGCATCCCTGGCCGACGAAACGCCGGAGGGGAGGAGCATCGTCGTCCTGGCCAAGAAATACGGGATTCGCGGCCGGTCCCTGGCCGATATTCCCGGCGCCAAGTTCGTCCCGTTTTCTGCCCGGACGCGGATGAGCGGCGTCGACAGCGAGGGCCGGCGGATCAGGAAAGGAGCCCCCGACGCCATCCGGGAGTTCATCGGCGGAGGCTTCCCGCCCGAAATCGAGGACGCCGTGAGCCGGGTCGCGCTTTCGGGAGGAACGCCCTTACTGGTATCCGAGGGAACACGGATCCTGGGCGTGGTCCATTTGAAGGACATCGTCAAGGGCGGCCTCCGCGACCGCTTCGAGAGGTTCAGGACTATGGGCATCCGGACGATCATGATCACGGGCGACAATCCCTTGACCGCCGCCGCCATCGCCCGGGAAGCCGGAGTGGACGATTTCGTCGCGGAGGCCAAACCCGAGGACAAGCTGGCCCTCATCCGGAAGGAACAGGCGGCCGGACAACTCGTGGCCATGACGGGCGTCGGGACAAACGATGCCCCCGCCCTGGCCCAAGCCGACGTCGGCGTGGCCATGAACTCAGGAACTCAGGCCGCCAAGGAAGCCGGGAACATGGTCGACCTCGATTCCAATCCGACCAAGCTCGTCGAGGTCGTCGAAATCGGCAAACAGATGCTCATCACGCGCGGCGCCCTGACGACGTTCAGCATCGCCAACGATGTCGCCAAGTATTTCGCCATCATTCCGGCCATGCTCGTCGGCGTCTTTCCGGTCATCGCCCCGCTCAACATCATGGCCCTCGGCTCGCCGGCGAGCGCCATCCTGAGCGCCGTCATCTTCAACGCCCTGATCATCGTGGTCCTGATCCCACTGGCCCTTCGGGGCGTCCGCTTCCGGCCTTTGAACGCCGCCACCCTGCTCAAGCGCAACCTCCTCGTCTACGGCGTGGGCGGGATCATCGCCCCTTTTCCGGGCATCAAGCTCGTGGACTTGGTCGTGAACGCCCTCCATCTTGTATAAAATGAGGAAGGACGAATGGGAATGAAAATCTGGCTGTCCGAACTCCTGACGTCGTTTCGGGCGATCATCGGCCTAGCTGTGATCGTCTGTGGGATCTACCCGGCGTCCGTTTGGCTTCTCAACCGGGCGCTGTTTCCGGCAAAATCCGGCGGGTCCTTGATCCAACGGGACGGCCGGGTCGTCGGGTCCTGGCTTATCGCCCAGGCTTTCGTCGAACCCCGCTATTTTCACCCTCGTCCCTCGGCCGCGGGGAGCGGCTACGACGCCTCCCGTTCCGGAGGCACCAACCTTGGCCCAACCTCAAAGACGCTGGTGAAGACGGTGGGCCGGCGGGCGGCGCAATACCGGGAGGAAAACGAGCTCCCCCAGGACGCCCTGGTCCCCGCCGATGCGGTCACTTCTTCGGGGAGCGGCCTCGACCCCCATATTTCCCCGGAGAACGCCCGTCTTCAGGCCGGCCGCGTGGCCAGGGCGCGGGGCGTTCCCGAGGAGAAGATCCTGGAGCAGGTCAAAGCGTACACCGAAGGCCGGACCCTTGGCATCATAGGGCAACCGCGCGTAAACATCATGAAGTTGAACCTGGCGCTTGATGGAGTTCACGATGTCGGGCGATAGAGCTGACGCCTTTCTTCGGATGATCCGCCTCTCCCGGCGCGGACGGCTGAAGGTCTACCTCGGCTACAGCGCCGGCGTCGGCAAGACATACCAAATGCTCCAGGAGGGCCAACGGCTGAAAAACGACGGTATTGATATCGTCATCGGACTCCTCGAAACGCACGGCCGGGCCGATATCGTCAACCTGGCCCGAGGGTTGGAGACGGTACCGAGAATGGGCCAAGAGTATCACGGCATCACCTTAGAAGAGATGGATGTGGAGGCCGTGATCGCCCGCCAGCCCCAGGTGGCGCTCATCGACGAGCTGGCTCACACGAATGTCCCGGGGAGCCGCAACGCGAAACGCTATGAAGACGTCCAGGAAATCCTAGCGGCCGGGATCCACGTCATCAGCACCTTGAACGTCCAGCACCTGGAAAGCCTGTATAACGTCGTCGAGACGTCCATCGGAGTCAGGGTTCGGGAGCGCCTCCCCGATTCCGTGCTGGCCGAAGCGGACGAGATCGTCGACGTCGACCTGGCCACGGAGGACCTCCGCAGGCGCCTCGAGGAGGGCAAGGTTTACCCGGCCGAGCGCATCAACACGGCTCTGACGAATTTTTTCAAACCGGCGAACTTGGAGAAACTCCGGGAACTGACCCTCCGCGAGCTCGCCGCCCAGATAGACCTCCGCCGGCGGGAGGCGGAGGAGGATCAAGGGGCCGCCTCTGATCAGGTCATGGTCTGTCTCAGCTCGCATGGCCCGAACAGCAACAGGCTCCTACGCTATGGCTCCCGGCTGGCGGGAAAGCTCAACAGGAACTGGTACGCGGTTTACGTCCAAACTCCCGCCGAGGAGGCCACGGTCATTGACGCCGGAATCCAGCGCCGCTTGTCGGAAACGTTGACCCTGGCCAAACAGCTGGGGGCCATGGTCTTCACGTACAAGGGACAGGATATCGCTGATACGATCCTGCAGTTCGCCAAAGAATACCGGGTGGGCCACGTAGTCGTCGGGAATTCCCGGCCACGGCCTTTGTGGAAGAGGATCGGGCGGAACAAGGCCGTGGTCGAAACCCTCGTCCGGAACGCCCGAGGGTTGAGCCTCATCGTCCTGGATACCGGCGAGGAGTCTCCGGCCGACCGCCGGATGCCTCCGCCGTCTCCGGAGCCGGCCGAAGCGGCGCGGCCGCGGGAGGATAGGACGAAGGGAAGTTCGGACCATCTTTTGCTCAGCCGCTGGATCACCGGGCGGCGCATCCGGATCTGGGACGAGCCCGTCCCCAAATCCGTCGTTCTCCGGGCTCTCGCCTCGACCGTGGGACAAGAATCGGGCATCGCCGACGGGGAAGTCCTGCTGGAAGACATCTTGAAAAGGGAAGCTCAAGGCTCGACTTTTTTCAACGAAGGCGTGGCTTTCCCTCATGTCCGGGTGAAGGATCTCGAGATTCCGGTCATCGCCTTGGGCCTGACCAGGAAAGGGATTTCTGATGTGGCGACTCTTAAACCGGTCGAGGTCGTTTTCCTGATTCTGTCCCCGGCCAGCGATCCGGACGCCCAGGTGAAGCTTCTGGCCCTGGTCAGCCGGGCGGCTCAAAACCGGATTTTGTTCCGGAGACTCCGGGCCGCCAAGACGCCCGAGGAAGCGATGGGCGCCATTCGAGAGAGGGACAACCGCGGCGAATCTTAAATTCCCGGAAGCCGGGTTGGTGGTTTATCGGAATGATCAATCCGGCTCAGGATTTGAAGATCCGCTCGATTTCCTTGGCCGCGTCGGCCAGGGCCTGTTTGACCTGGGGCATTTTCTCCGCGCCGGCCTGGCGGGCTTTCTGACCGATCATCTTACCGATTTCGCCGAACGTCCTCATGACGTCCCGCATTTCGTCCTTGAACTCCGCGCCGTAACTGCCCCACCAGTTTTTCATCTGGGCTTTGACTTCGGACGTTTCTTTGGCCTTTTCGGAGAGGAAGGACAACCCGGTATCAGTGATCGTGTAGACTTTTTTTCCGTCCCGGGATTCGGACGTCACGAACGCCATCTCTTCCAGGTATTGCAGGGTCGGGTAAACCGCGCCCGGACTCGGGGTGTAAAAACCATTGAACTGGTTTTCGAGCTCGCGGATGATTTCATAACCGTGCCGTGGTTTGTCCTTCAACAAATCGAGGATTACGTATTTGAAGTCACCTTTGTGAAAGATTCTTTCGCCCCGCTCCCAAAAACCGAAATGTGGTCTATGTTGCATATTATTCTCCTTTAGATATATCAAGTTATTATTTAGATATATCTAGATATAATTTAAATCCATATTATTGAATTGTCAAGACGCTGTTTCTAAATTTATAAAAAGAACATATAGTTAAATTTATCAATAACTTAAGTCCATTTCTATTCCAATTTTTTGGATTTCTCTAATATCGAACAGGAGTCTGCTGGAAGAAAATTAAAAATTGAAGGCCGTTGAGTCGACATAGACCTTAGTTTTTTAGCTCGATCCAACTCTCCGCTGAACCCAGGGGGATGACATAAGCTTCCCGCTCGATTTTATAATCCGCGAAGGGTGATAACCGGCGGCCCCCTCTTCCGCCGCGGGATGGGATCCGGCTTCAGCATGGAAAAAATATTTTATCACGGAAAAACGCCGGACGTCTCCCCCGGCCGCGAAAACGACCGGGGGAGGCGAGGGCTTGAAATCGGGCGGTTTTCCCTATACATTAACGAGAGACGGCCGCAACGGAGACGATCATGAAAAACGTCAAGGAAATCCTCGCTTCCAAGGGATCGAAAATCTGGTCGATTTCCCCCAACGCCAAGGTTTTCGACGCCCTAAAGCTCATGGCCGAAAAGCAAATCGGGGCGCTGATGGTCATGGACGACAAGGGCCGGGTGGAGGGGATCATCACCGAGCGTGACTATGCCCGGAAGATCATCCTCTTCGGAAAATCCTCGAAAGAGACTCTCGTCGCGGAAATCATGACCCCCGTCGACAAGATGTTTCATGTCGGCCCGAACAACACCGTGGAAGAATGCATGGTTCTCATGACCGCCGAGCACGTCCGCCATCTCCCGGTCTGCGACAGCGACAAGTTCACAGGATTGCTGTCGATCGGCGACATCGTAAAGGCGATCATTTCCGAGAAGGACGTCCTGATCGAACAACTCTCGAATTACATCAGCGGAAAATATATGTAAACCGGCCGAGTTCGCGCCAGCGCTTCGCCCATCCGACTTGGAAAGCCCGGAACCGGCCGTTTCGTCGGATTTATTTTCTCACTTATCCCACGGTTCCATGATAAATCGTACGGGCCATAAACTTCCGGCCATCGTCCCGGAAATGAATCCCCGGAGCGGAGTGGGACCCTCGTCAGGGTGACGAAGCGGAGCGGGATTCGTTTCCGGGCGCAGGATGGCTTTATTAGAACAACGGGCGATGTGTCATAGAACCTCATTCCTCTTGAAAAGATCCCCATTCTGTAATATTTTTGCCCGCGGACCTTCGCCGGAAACGCCACGGAAAGGATCGCCCGGTCATGATCATCGTCTTTGTCCTCTACTTCGCCCTGACCCTGCTTCTCGGCCTCTGGGAGGCCCGGAAAACGAAATCGCAATCCGACTTCGTCCTCGGCGGGAAGAAACTTCCCGGCTGGATGCTGGCCCTGTCCGAGCGGGCTACGGGAGAGTCGGCCTGGCTGCTCCTCGGCTTGACGGGATTCATCTACGCGACCGGGTTGTCCGGGATCTGGACGGGCGTCGGCTGTCTGTTCGGCATCTCCACGGCCTGGATCGTCCTGGCCAGGAAATTCCGGTCGGAGGCCGAAACCTACAAGGCCATGACCATGCCCGAATATTTTGCGGCCAAGTTTTCGGCCAAGGCCAACGGGATCCGGATCTTGTCCACCGGGATCATCGTCTTTTTCTTCGTGTTCTACGTCGGAGCGCAATTCGCCGGGGCGGGAAAAACGATCTTCCAAACATTCGGAATCAGTCCCTTCTGGGGAATGATCGTCTCGGCGGTCGTCATCCTCGGCTACGCGACGTTCGGCGGGTTCGTCAGCGTCGTGGCCGTGGACACGTTCCAATCCATCCTGATGCTGATCACCCTCAT
>JAPKZG010000045.1 GCA_026393895.1 Candidatus Aminicenantota bacterium | reverse complement strand
TGGGAGCCGATTCCGAAATAGCGGTCGGCGAAGGCGACCCGGGCCATGTACTCCATAAAAAACTCGTTTTCGGGCGTGTCGGGGAAAGAATCATGTTTTTTCCAGAAAAACCGAATGAACTTCTCCCGATCCGCATCCGTCGTCAGCTGGAGGAAGACATCCCGCTCGGTCGAAGTCAGGATGGGATCGACCAGCGCGAGCCAGTCCTTGTATACCGCCGGCAGGTCGTTCTTAACCGCGGCCCCGGAGAGCACGGCCTCGAACATCGCGAGAATGAAGACGATGACGAGTATGTATCTTCTCACTGCGGACTCCCAATTTATATAAATACCATAACAGGCCGTCCGTTTCAACGAACGGACGGACAGGAGTTGCCCAAAAATATTCAGGAATCGAAAAGGGGCGCCGGAAGAAGCGGGAAGAAGGACGGATTCGGCAAGTCCCGGCGATTTAAACGGCGATAGCGGAAGCAACAAATTCAATTAATTGAAGAGCAATCGTCCATTTTTTTGAATCCCCGCCAATATTATATGAATTTGTCGAACTAATTATATTATTATAAATACATTAGAGTTTTTTTATATTTGGCATAAAGATTGCTGTAGGAAAAGAAAGGGTTTTTATTTTTTCCCCCAGTAAGGAGGTGAAAATTCGAGGAAACAAGGCCATTGGTCGGAGCAATCGGGATGTATCTAAAAATTCGGAAGAAGTAAGGAGGAAGAAGGTTTGAAAACAAAAGCATTGATCGGGCTGATCGTCCTAATTTTCATTATTTCCCCCGTCGTTTTTGCCCAGTCGCGTGATACCGGCGCCATCGTCGGAAAGGTCACGGACGACGAAGGCACTGCGCTGCCGGGCGTCAGCGTGGTTTTAAGCAGCCCCAATCTGATGGGCGCACGCACGGCCATCACGGACGGCAAGGGCGATTTCCGCTTCCCGGCCATACCCCCCGGCGAGTATAGCTTAAAAGCCGATCTTACGGGTTTCGGGACAGTCGTCAGGGAGAACATTCGGGTGACGACGACAACGACCCTCTCCGTCAACATAACCATGAGAATGTCGACTATGACCGAGGAGATAACGGTCGTGGGGCAATCGCCGACGGTCGACGTCAAATCCACCGAAACGGCCTCCGTGACGTTGAGCAATGAAATCCTGAGGAATATTCCCTACAATCAATTCACGGCCAACATCGTCAACCTCGCCCCCGGCGTCACCGATAACGTCGCCTACGGCGCGTCCCAGGACACGGGTATCGCCTATACCATGGACGGCGTCAACGTCGCCGACCCCGAGGCCGGCTCGGCCTGGGTCTTCTCGGACCATAACATCATCGAGGAAGCCAAAATCATGGGCGTCGGCCTTCCGGCCGAGTATGGGAACTTCACCGGCGTCATCTTCAACCTGGTGACGAAATCCGGCGGCAACGAGCTCTCCGGCCACTTTGAGTTCGATTTCCAGGGCTACCGGGCCGACTCCAGTTTCTGGCAAGCCACCAACAACGCCGCCTACGTGCATGATTTTCCCGGCTTGACCCCGCCGTCATCCAAGCTGATGGACGTCAGCGGCCACCTGGGCGGTCCCATCATCAAGGACAAGCTCTGGTTTTATGTCGGCGGACAGTTCTACCGGACGCAAAACCGCCCGAGCGGGTTCCCCGAGGACGTCGACTACAAGCAGCCGAGGTTTTTCGCCAAGCTGTCCACCCAGCTGACGCCGAAGCTGAGCATAAGCGGGGTCTTCCAGACGACCGCCTATCAGGGGAAGAACCGCGAGGCCAGCGCCACGCGTTCCCCCGAGGCCTGCCTCACCCAGGACTCGCCCGACTGGTTGGCCAGCTTCAGTTTGACCGAGATCGTCAGCACGAACACCTTCTTCGACCTGAAGGTCAACTACTACCAGGGTATATACTACCTCGACCCTGAGGTTGGCATGGACCCCTACGCACATACGGTCCGCTTTGTGGATCCAGGATTTGAAGCGTATACGAACAGAAAAAGGGGTATGCGTTACGATAGTGCCGGCTCTTTCTACTATGCCGACCGGCACCGCTTCGGAGCGAACGCCAGCTTGACCCACTACGCCGAGGACTTCATCGCCGGCTCCCACGACTTCAAGTTCGGTGTCGAAGTCGAGCGGTCCGGGGCCAGGAGCCGGTTCGGTTTTTCGGGCCGGGGCGGTGAGCTGGGGAACAACGTCAGGTATGTAGACGCGTGGGGCTACGGCCCCTATGGCTATATCTATTCGGGCAATTACATGGCCTACCAGTACGAAGGTTATGACACGAACACCCGGTACACCCGGGTCGAGACCTTCGTCCAGGATTCCTGGCAGATTTCGGATCGCCTGAACGTCAGTTTGGGCCTCCGTTTCGGTCAGAACTGGGGCCAGGTCAAGGACGTCGACGGGAACGTCTTTAAATCCAACCACCTCGACCCGCGGGTCGGCTTCACCTTCGACGTCCTGGGAGACAAGACGACTATCCTTAAAGCGCACTTCGGCCGCTTTGCCGAGGCCATGCTGACCGCCTACCTCGACAGGATGAATCCTCTCGCGAATTTCAGCGATTACGCCGCCTACTATTTCACCCCCGACGACAATGACCCGAATACCAACACCGGTTATTGGACCGAATTGTACCGCATCCCGAATACGACGGCGTACGAGATGGACTCGGGCATCAAGCACCCCTACATGGCCCAGTTCACGGTCGGGATAGAGCGCGAGCTGTTCAGGGACACCTCGGTGGGGATCACGTACATCAATCGGAAGTGGAACAACATCATCGGCCACTACGACAGGGCAGCCCGGTACAACCAGATCGACTACTATTCGGCCGACCTCGATAAAACGTTCCAGATCTACGAACGGACGGAGGATTCCCTGGAAACCACCAATTTCCTCATTACCAACCTCAAGAAGAGCGCGGAGTTTCCCAACATCCTTCTGGACCCCTACCGGAAATACGAGGGAATCGAGATCCTGTTCAACAAGCGCGTCTCCAACCGTTGGCAGCTCCTGGCCTCCTACGTCTACTCGAAGGCGTCCGGGACCCGGGACAACAGCTTCGGCGGCGACATCGCGTGGGGAGAGGATCCGAGCGACCCGAACAGCTATGTCAATGCCGAAGGCAACCTCACCAACGACTTCACCCACATGTTCAAGCTCCAGGGAACCTACATCCTGCCGTTGGACATCAGTTTGTCGGCCTACTTCCGGGCCATCACGGGCCCATCCTGGACAACCCAGCTCGGCGCGCCCCTCAACCAGGGCTACACTTACTTCTTCGCGGAGCCCCGCGGTTCCAACCACTACCCGATGGAGAAAACCCTTGACATCCGTCTGGAGAAGATCTTCACCCTGGCCGGGAAATACCGCCTGGGCGTGATCTTCGACGTTTTCAACGTCTTCAACGACGATACCGTCACCGCGTGGGGCACGGTCCCCGGCGAGGACTGGTTTGCGGGCGAATCCCCATCAACCGACGGGCACGACCTCTACGGCATTGCCCGTCCGCGGCAGGCAAGACTCGGTATCCGGGTCAGATTCTGACGTCACTGTTCGAGCGCAAGCTCAAGGGCGGCGGGGAAACCCGCCGCCCTATTTTTTACCATTCCTTTCTTTTGGAGCAAGACGCGGTTTTATCCTGAAACGGGCGAGACGGCAATGACCTCGAGGGGTTAGGGAAAAAGCGGTGAAGTTTAGATTTGACGGCGCTTTTTTGTTAAAATAAGGTCAGCCATGAAGAAGAAAGGGATAGCGATCGGTGTGGCCGTCGCCGTCCTTGCCGCGGGAGCGTTCTTTCTCGTCGGACGCAGGCCGGCATCCTTCAGCCGGCTGGCCAAGGACAAGGCCTACAACGTCGTCCTGATCACCGTCGACACGCTCCGGGCCGACCGGATCGGCTGCTATGGTTTCAGTCAGATCGAGACGCCGATCATGGACCAGTTTGCGGCCCAGGGCATCCGGTTTGAAAACTGCACGTCGCAGACGCCGTTGACGCTGCCCTCCCACACGACCATCATGACCGGCACACTCCCCCTCTTTCACGGCGTCCGCGACAACGGCGGCTTTATCGTCCCGCCCGAACTTACGACGATGGCCGAGCTCTTTAAAGAGAAGGGCTTTGAGACGGCCGCCTTTGTCAGCGCGTATGTCCTCGACTCGAAGTGGGGGTTGAACCAGGGCTTCGATTACTATTACGACCAGTTCGACTTGAGCCGGTTCGAGAAGATCTCCCTGGGCAGCGTCCAGCGGCCGGGCGGGGAGACCATGGACGAGGCCCTGCGCTGGCTCGAGACCAGGAAAGACGCCCCGTTCTTCGCCTGGATTCATCTCTACGATCCCCATACGCCCTATGAACCCCCGTCTCCCTATAAGGAAAAGTACGCCAAGCATCCTTACCTGGGCGAGATCGCCTACGCCGATTCCCAGCTCGGCCGCCTCTGGTCGTTCCTTGAAGACAAGGGGCTCAGGAATCGGACTTTCCTCGTTTTTGCCTCCGACCACGGCGAATCGCTGGGCGAGCACGAAGAGGTCTGCCACGGCTTTTTCGTCTATGAAGCGGCCGTCCACGTCCCCCTCATTTTCGTGACGCCCTTCAAACGGCTCCAGGGCGTCATCGTGCCGGACAACATCTCCCTGGCCGACGTCTTCCCGACCGTCTGCGAAATGTCCGGCCTCGCCCCCCCCGCCCACGTCCAGGGTCAAAGCCTCGTGCCGCTTTTCTTCAAGCCGGGCGGAGCCCCGGAGCGGCTCATTTACTCCGAGACCTTCTATCCTCGCTTTCACTACGGCTGGTCCGAACTGCAAAGCTTCCGGGACGGCAAATACAAAATGATCCTCTCGCCCGAACCGGAGCTCTACGATTTGTCCCAGGACCCGGGCGAAACGACGAACATCATCGCCAAGCAGCGGTCCGTCTTCCTGGCCCTGAAAGACCGGGCCTCGGACTTTACGACCGCGGCCGCCGCGAACGGCTTCGAGCTCGACGCCGGCAAGATCGACGAGGAAACTCGGGCCAAGCTCGCCTCGCTCGGCTACATCGGCTCGTTCTCCGATTCGTCCAAGCTCAAGGGCAAACGACTGGCCAGCCCGCGCAACAAGATCGGAATTTTCAACGAGTTGACCCGGGCCCGCGAACTGGGTCTCGAGGGGGACGCTCAAGAAGGAATCAGGGCCATCGAGCGGATCATCGCCGAGGATCCCGAAATCACCGACGCGTATTTCTCGCTCGGGAATATCTACTTCCGGATCGGCAAGCACGAAGAGGCGATCCGGGCTTTCCGTCAAGCCCTGGAGAAAAAGCCGGACGATGTCTTCACCGTCATCAACATCGCCAATTCGTTCCTGGCCATGGGTCGCTTCGCCGAAGCGGAGCGCTTCGTCCTGGATTACATCAAGACGGGATTCAGCGATCCCCAGCTATACTTTCTGCTCGGGAACATGAATTTCGTCCGGAAAAAGTACGATGTTGCCATTCCTTACCTGGAGAAGTCCCTCTCCCTCAACTCCGAATCGGCGGCTTCCCACAACACGCTGGCCGCGATCTTTATCGTAAAGAACGACCTCGGCCGGGCCCAGGAGCATCTCGATGCGGCCCGCCGGCTCAATCCCGGTTTGAGCAGCCTTTATTATAACCAGGCCCAGCTCCTCGAAAACCGGGGCGAGATCGCCGCTGCAATTTCCTCCTACCAGGAAGAACTCGTCCACTCCCCCAAGCATTTCAAAGCCCTCTTCAACCTGTCCCGCCTCTACCGCCGGACGGGGGATGAAGCCCGGGAGTACGACGCCCTGCGCCGTTGCATCGAGATCAACCCCGATTTTCCGCTGCCCTATTTCTACCTGGCCCGGATCTATTTGAACCGGCAGGAAAACTTCGAGGAGGCCGTCAGGCTGGTTCAAAAAGGGATCGACCTCAAGCCCGATCCCAAGGACCAGCCCCTGGGATATTTCCTCCTGGCCGACCTGTATAACCGGCTCGGGGACAGTCCGAAGTCCCTCGAATCCGCCCGAAAAGGCCGGGAGCTGGCTTCGAAAATCCCCAGAGAATAAACGAACCGTTTCCGGTCAACCGGGCTTGTGTATGTAAAAAGGCGGCGGCCGGAAATTACCGCCCGCCGAAATCGATGTGCCGGGGCCGCTTCCCAAGCTTATTTCAGCGTGAAATCGTAGTCGGCCAAACACCTGTAGTTGTTGGAATAGATGTTGACCTCCTCGGGATTCTTGTCTCCGATGCAGAGCCGGTAAGCTTTTCCCGGGACGAATTCGATTCCGGGCTTGGCCTTGAGGACCGCGGCGTAGGATTGATTCTTGCCGGTGACCATCAAAATCCAATCCTCGGCCAGGGGCGTGTTGCCGTCGAGGACGAGATGATAGAGCCGGTCCTGAACGAAATTGACCCGGATCTCGAACGTGATCTCGGTTGTCGTGTGGCTTACGACCTGGAAGAACTCGGGGGGGATGTTCTCTCCGCGGTAATAATTCATGTTGTCCGAGGAATAATGGCTGGTCACGCAGGCGACGAGGCCTCCGAAGAGCCATGCGGCCGCCAAGGCCATGGCGGATTTTTTCATGTTACTCTCCTCTAATCCGATATTTCCCTCCCCCAGATTATCGCCAATCGGCATAGCGTAAGTCAATGAACCGAACCTAATTTGATGACAATTCGGTGACACAATACCTATTTCCCTATTAAAACGGTCAACGGTTAACATCCCATAAGAACCTAATTTGATGACAATTCGGTGACACAATACCCATTTCCCTATTTCAAATGTATAGCACCCCATAACGCATTCATATCGAAATTCTTAATAAATCGAGGTTGAAGTGAATGAGTGAGTGCGCTGTCCCCGAAAAAAATAGGGAAATAGGTATTGTGTCTCCGATTTTAATGCTAAAATCTTCCTAATGAATTTTATCGCGGCCGCGTTGATCGCCTTCACGGTCGGGGGAGGAGGACTGCCGGTGACCAACGATCAAACCCCCGAGGCCGCTCGTCTCCTGGCGCTCCTTCCCCTGGAATCCCTCGGCTGGAAAGCCGACGGCGCCGACCAAGTCTTCGACCGCGAAACCATCTTCGAGTACATCGATGGCTCCGGCGAAGTCTACCGGGCCTTCAACATGAAACTCCTGGTCAGCCGCCGCTTCAATAAATCCGGCCGGGCCGACGTCATCATCGACCTGTTCGACATGGGCTCTCCGGCCGACGCCTTCGGCGTGTTCGCTCATGACCTTGAAGGTGAGGACTGGAAGATCGGCCAGGCCAGTCTCTATAAAGGAGGGCTTCTCCAGTTCTGGCGCGGCCGGTATTTCGTCTCCATCTTCGCCGAATCGGAAAATCCCGCCACCGCAGCCGTCCTGGCGGAGTTGGGGAAGGCGGTGGCGGCCGTGATCGGTCCCGACGGCCCGAAACCGGACCTCGTTGATCTCATTCCGGAGGAATTCCGGGGCGGGAAGGTCCGTTATATCCACGATCCCCAAATCCTGAACTATCATTTTTACATCGCGTCCGAAAATGTTCTCGGTCTCGGCCCCGACGCCGACGGCGTGCTCGCGACGGTCGGGACGAAATCGGAGAAACGTTCCTGCCTTCTCGTCCGTTATCGGAATGAGGGCGAAGCGGAATCCTCTCTTGCTGCTTTCCTCCGGGCGTACCTGCCCGAAACCAGAACCGCGGAGACCGAGGGCGAACGGAACGAAGGCCTGGTCCGAATGAAAGACGGCCGTTTCGCCGCAACCGGCCGGGCCGGGCGTTATTTTCTCGCGGTTTTCGGCGAAATGACAGCGGCGGAAGCGCAAGCAACCCTCACTCGGGCCGTATCGCAACTCCCCCGGTGATGCGCTCCGGCGCCTCTCACGGAGTTTGAATATGTCAACAGTCGCGAAAAACATGAACAAGGAGGCTGGAGCATGGCCGTAAAAAAATGGACCCGCCGTGATTTTCTGAAAACCGCCGCCGTCGCGCCCATCGCCTCGGCCGTGGGATGCACTTGCTTCTCCTGCCCGAAACCCGTTCCGGCCGTACCCGCGGCCGCGGGGACCGCCCGGATCACCCAGATGGCCCGCAAGTCGCGTGTCGTTCTGGTCCGTGACGCCGCGGCCGTCGGCGAAGGCCGCAAGATCAACGCCGGCGTCATTCAAAAAATGCTCGACGACGCGATGATGACGCTATTCGGCGAGAAGGACCCCGTCGCGGCTTGGAAACATGTTGTCGGGCCCGAGGACACCGTCGGCGTCAAGACCAACGTCTGGAATTATCTGGCCACGGGTCCGGAACTCGAGGCGGCGATCAGCGGCCGCCTCGTCGGCGCCGGGGTTTCGGCCGACCGGATTTCGATCAAGGACCGCGGCGTCCTCGACGATCCGATCTTCCAAGCGGCTACGGTCCTGATCAACGTCCGGCCCGCCCGCGTTCATTATTGGGCCGGGATGGGCAGCTGTCTCAAAAATTACATCACGTTCGTTCCTAAACCATCCGACTACCACGACGATGCCTGCGCCGATCTGGCGAAGATCTGGAACCTGCCTCCGGTCAAAGGCCGGACCAAACTCAACATCCTCTCGATGCTGACCCCGCAATACCACAACATCGGACCGCGCGGGTTCAGCGAGCAGTATCTCTGGACGTACGGGGGATTAATCGTCGGCCAGGACGTCGTGGCCGTGGACGCGACCGGGTATTCCGTCATCCGGGCCAAGCGCCTCGAGGCGTTCGGCGAGGATAAACCGCTGGAGACGTCCGCCCATCACATCCAGCTGGCCGACACGAGACATGGGCTCGGCAAAAGCGACCCGGCCGACATCGAGCTCATCAAGCTCGGCTGGACGGAGAAGATTCTGATTTAAATTGGGGACACAATACCTATTTCCCAATTAATTGTTTTTAATCTTGAGCGGATCTGTCCGCGAAATAATTAGGAAATTGGTATTGTGTCCCCAATTAAAAGCGCAGGCCGAAGATTTTCGTCCCGAGGCGGACGAGGGTCGCCCCTTCCTCGATCGCGACGCGGTAGGAATTCGTCATCCCCATCGAGAGATATCGCATCTCCGCGTTCGGAAGGCCGCGTCTTTTAATCGCTTCGAATATTTCCCGCGTCCTTTTAAAATACGGGCGCGAATCCTCCGGGTCGCCTTCGTACGGCCCCATGGTCATCAATCCCTGAATCGCGACATTCGGGATTTCCGCGATCGTCCGGATGAGAGCTTCCGCTTCGTCGGGGAGGACCCCGGCTTTCTGGCCTTCCTCGCCGCTGTTGATCTCGATCAGGACCGGCATCGTTTTCCCCAGCGCCGCCGATCGCTTGCCGATTTCCCGGGCCAGGTCGGCCGAATCGACCGTTTCGATCATGTCGAAGATTTCGACCGCTTTTTTGACTTTATTTGTTTGGAGATGACCGAGGCAATGCCAGCGGGCCTTGCGGCCGACGGCGGCAAACGCCGCCTGCGCCTCCTGGACGTAATTCTCCCCGATGATCGTGACGCCCGCCTCGATCGCCTCGAGGACTTCGGCCGGGGATTTCGTTTTGGCCGCGGCAACGAGCTCGACTCCGGGCGGAAGCTCGGCCAGGATCGCCTTCACGTTTTCTGCGATGATACTCATGCCCGTATTGTATCAAATTTGATATAATCCCCGCATGAACATCAGGGAAGAGCTGGAGGCCATCGAAGTCCAAATCCTATCGCCGAAGGCGTGTCTCTCCCGCGATTCCAAGGGCCGGGAGCGGCCGGAAGCGCCGCATTCCTTCCGCACGGCCTTCCAACGCGACCGGGACCGGATTCTGCACTCGAAATCGTTCCGACGGCTCAAGCATAAAACCCAGGTGTTTCTGGCGCCCTTCGGCGACCACTACCGGACGCGACTGACCCATACGCTCGAGGTTTCGGCGATCGCCCGGACGATTTCCCGGGCGCTGCGGCTGAACGAGGACCTGACGGAGGCGATCGCCCTCGGCCATGACCTCGGCCACACTCCGTTCGGCCACGCGGGAGAGGATACGCTCGCCCGGCTTCTGCCCGGCGGGTTCACCCACTACGGCCAGAGTTTACGGGTGGTGGAAAAACTCGAGTACGACGGCAAGGGGCTCAACCTGACCGTCGAGGTCCGCGACGGCATCGTCCTCCATTCCAAGGGCCGGGGAAAAATCCTCGACCGCCGCAAGGAAGATCTTCCCAGTACGCTCGAAGGCCAGGTCGTCCGCATTTCCGACGTCATCGCTTACGTCAACCACGACCTTGACGACGCCCTGCGGGCCGGCTTTCTCAAGGAGGCGGACATCCCGCGGGCGCTCGTGTCCTTCCTCGGGAAGTACCATGCCCAGCGGATCGACAAAATGGTCGTGGACGTCGTCGAATCCAGCCTGAAGGGCGGCCTGGGCCGGATCGCCATGAGCGACGAAACGATGAAAGCCGTCGTCGAACTCCGCGATTTTCTTTACGAGCGGGTTTACCATCACCCCGAGGCGAAAGAGGAGCTTCGCAAGACGGAAAAAATCATCCGTGACCTTTTCCGGTACTTTGTCGAGCATCCCGAAGGGTATGTCAAGGACTATCCGGCCGGGGATCCGGTCGAACTCCGCGTCGGCGACATGGTCGCCGGGATGACCGACCGGTATGCGTTGTCCCTTTATGAGCGTTTGTTCTTTCCGAAATCCTGGCGGACCTGAAAATATTCATTCCATGGAAGAAGAGAACGGAGAGACATCATGCCCACTTTCCGGCGCCTGAAAATCGTGAAGCTGCGTCCCGGCGTTTGCGCGTTGCTCGCGGCGGTCTTTTGCCTGGAATTCCTCCCGGCCGTTCCCGCGGCCGCCCAATCCGACCCAGACCTGATTCTCCTTTTCACCGAGGACCTCCATTCCGCGGTCCTGCCGCATCGCGTGCTCGACGAGAACGGTCGGGTCGACACCGTAGGGGGATTTGCCCGGATCGCAGCGATGATCAAGGCCGAGCGGGAAAAATTCGGCGACCGGGTGCTCGCGATTGACGGCGGGGACATGATCGCCGGGACCCTGTTCCAGGTGCTTTTTCAATCCGAGGCCGCCGAAATCCGGCTGCTGGGCCTGGCCGGCTACGAGGCGGCGACCTTCGGGAACCACGAGTTTGACTACGGTCCCGCGGCCCTGGCCCGGGCCTTGACGACAGCGAAGGTGAATCAATTCGCCCTTCCGTTCGTTGCTTCCAACGTCGTGTTCGATCCCAAGGACGACCGGGACAATCTGCTCGAAGCCGTTTTCGGGGACTATCCGGTCAAGGAGTTCCTGGTTCTTCAAAAGAACGGGTTGAAAATCGGGCTGTTCGGTCTCATGGGAACGCAGGCGTCCGAGGATGCTCCCGCCGCCGTCCCGGTCACGTTTTCAAATCCGATCGTCCGGGCGCGTGAACTGACTTCGATTCTCCGCGACCGGGAGAAGGTCGATCTCGTCGTCGCCCTGTCTCATTCGGGAACGACGTCCGACGTCAAATATTCCGAGGACGAAAAACTGGCCCGGGAGGTTCCCGGGATCGACGTCATCGTCAGCGGCCACGCGCATCGGCGGCTTGTTTCTCCGATCATCGTCGGCTCGACGATCATCGTCGCGGTGGGAAGCCGCGGCGAGGATCTCGGCGACCTCCGCTTGGCGCGGACCTCCGACGGCCGCTTCGGCGTCATGTCTTATGCCTTGCGGCCGGTGACGCAGGACGTTGCTGAGGATCCGGGGGTGGCCGCGGAAATCACGGAACTGAGCGGAATCGTGGACCGGGAGGTCGAGAGAGCGGGCGGGATCAATCCCCGGGATGTCGTCGCCGAAACGGCCTTCTCCCTGGCCATGCGGCAACCCGGCCCGCCCAAATCCAGCTGGGAAATCGGATTGGGGGATCTCGTGGTCGACGCCTACCGGCGGGCGGTCGCGGCCGCTGGCTTGAAGCGAGAGGACGGGCCGATCCTCGTCATTCATCCCTGGGGGAATATTCGCGATTCGATCCTGCCCGGCCGGATCACGGGAAACGACGTTTTCCAGGTTCTCTCGCTCGGCATCGGGCCGGACGGGAAGCCGGGATATCCCCTTGTTTGCGTTTGGCTCTCCGGCCGGGAAATCCGGCGGCTGATGGAAGTCGAAACGACGATTGCGCCGGGAAACGAGGACGCGCATCTCCAGATCGCGGGGGCGTCCGTCCGCTACAATCCGCGGCGGATTCCGTTCGACCGGGTCACCCGCATCGAATTCGAAGAGGCGGACGGGACGATGCGGTTGGTGGAACCCGACCGTCTCTACCGGGTCGTGGCGAACCTCTACATGGCCCGGATGATCGGGTATATTTCCAGGGCCTCCCACGGCATTCTGAAACTCGAACCCAAGGACGCGGAAGGGAAAGTCCGGACGGATTTTGACAACTTGATCGTCGACGCAGATCCCTCCGCGCCCGGCGTCCAGGAGATCAAGGAATGGACCGCACTGGTCGGGCTTTTGCGCTCGTTTCCCGACACCGACGGAGACGGAATCCCGGATATTCCCGCCTCTTACGCGTCTTCGGCCGGCCGTCTTGTCGACGAACCGTCCTGGAATCCCATCAAGCTGCTGGCGGGAGCGCACGGGCCGACCTTTGTTGTCCTGGGCTTGGGCGTCTTCGTTCTGTTTCTGCTCTGGTTCCTTGTCCATCGCCTCCGTCGCCGTTTCGCCCGCCGGAAAAACAAGGCCGCGCCGAAGGCCTGAACTTGGCTGAAATTTGCATCCCGGAAACGGTTCCGTTAAGATAATTCTCGGGAGAACGGCATGAACAAAGGTCTTCGGATCGCGGCCGGGGCGCTTCTTCTGGCCGCCGGCTTGTTCGCTTTCCAGCGTTTGCCCGCCGGCTCCCAGGCGATTTTTTGCAAAAGCGGGGAAATTATCAAGGGCAAAATCGTCGACCTCGTTTCTCCGGAGCTCGATTTCAAGCTCGAAAACGGAACCATCATCGCCCTCCACGACGTCTGGATGATTAATTTCGACAACGCGGAATGGAATTTCCCCGAGGAACGGAACATCCTCGAATCCAACGATCATTATGTCTTCCTGAAAAACGGCGACATCCATTCCGGCCGGATCGCGTCCTTTTCCGCCGAGGATAAGGCCTTCGTTTTCGAATCCGGCGAAACATACTCTCTCGTCCAGTGCCGCCGAATCTACTTCTCCAAGATCGTCCCCCGCGGAATCCGCTGAAGACGAAAACGGGGACACGGCCCCTAAGGGGGGCGGCACTACGGAATTCGAGGCGAATTCCGAACATGTCCCCACTTTATTTTGGTATAATCCCTCTACCGGAGTGAGAATCCCGGGAAACCCCTGAGGAGAGAGTCCCATGAATCGCATCGAAGCCCTGAACGGGATCGCCAAACGCCTCCGCGCCCATTCCATGAAAATGACCACGGCCTCGGCCTCCGGCCACCCGACCACCTGTTTGTCGATGGCCGAAATCACGGCCGCCTTGTTTTTCGGGGAAATGCGCTTCAACCCGGCCGATCCGAATGATTGGGGGAACGACGAGCTGGTGCTGTCCAAGGGCCACGCCGCGCCGATCCTATGGGCGGCTTACGCCGAAGCGGGAATCATCCCGATGGATTCGCTCCTCGATTTGCGGAAAATCACGAGTAACCTGGAAGGCCATCCGACCCCGCGGATGCCCTGGATCAAGGTGGCCACGGGCTCCCTGGGCCAGGGGTTGTCGGTCGGCGTCGGGATGGCCGCGGCGATGCGGCTGGGCAAATCGCCCGCCCGCGTCTTTGTCGTCTGCGGCGACGGCGAATGCGCCGAAGGATCGGTGTGGGAGGGGGCCAACGCCGGGGCGGACCTCAAACTCAAGAACCTCTGCGCGATCGTCGATTGCAACCGTCTCGGTCAGTCCGGCCCGACCATGCACCAGCGCGACGCGGCGGCCCTGGCCCGCAAATTCAAGGCCTTCGGCTGGGACGCCGTCGTCGTCGACGGCCATAAAGTCGAAGCGTTGCTTGCGGCCTTGAAAGCGGCCGGGTCGAAAGGATTGCCGACGGCGATCATTGCCAAGACGATCAAGGGCAAGGGGATCTCTTTCCTTGAGGACCTCAACGGTTGGCACGGCAAACCGCTGAAGGCCGACGAGCTGGAAAAAGCGTTGGCCGAGTTGGGGCCGTTGCCGGACATCGACGCGAAGAAATATCTCCGGCCGGCCCGGAAGGTCGCCCGGCCGAAAATGAAAATCTCCGCGGTGATCGAGCGGACGAAATACACGGAAAAAACAGCTACCCGGCTGGCCTACGGTTACGCCCTGCGGGCCGCCGGCAAGGCCAATGAGTCGATCGTCTGCATCGACGGCGACGTCCGCAACTCGACTTACGCCGATAAATTCTTCGACGCCTTCCCGGCCCGGTCCTTCCAGTCGTATATCGCCGAACAGAACATGATCGGCATGGGCCTGGGTTTCGCCACGAAAGGATACGTGCCGTTCATGGCCACGTTCGCGGCCTTCCTCTCCCGCGCCCATGATCAAATCAGGATGGCCGCCCACAGCCTGGGCAACATCAAGGTCTGCGGATCCCACGTCGGTGTGAGCATCGGCGAGGACGGCGGCTCGCAGATGGGCCTGGAGGACATCGCCATGTTCCGTTCGATCCCCGGGGCGACGGTTCTCTATCCGGGTGACGCCGTCTGCGCCGAAGCATGCGTCGAAACGGCCGCTCGGGAGAAAGGGATCTTCTACATCCGGACGACCCGGCCGGCCACGCCCATTCTTTACCCGTTTGACGAGGCCTTCCCGGCCGGCGGCTCCAAGACGCTGCGCAAGAGCGTCGATGACGCCGCCGTCGTCGTCGCCGCCGGGATCACTCTCCACGAAGCGTTGAAAGCGTACGAGATGCTCAAGTCCGAAGGAATTCATATCCGGGTGGTGGACGCTTATTCCGTCCAGCCGATCGACAAGGCGGGACTGCTTACGGCGGCGGCCGAGTCGAAGAACCGGGTCATCGTCGTCGAGGATCACTTCGAAGGCGGCGGGATCGGCGACGCGGTCGCTTCCGCCCTGGCCGGAAAAGCGGATATCACCCGTCTCTGCGTCCGGGAAATCCCGCGTTCGGGCAAACCCGACGAGCTCCTGGACCGCTTCGGGATCAGTGCCCGCCGGATCGTCGAAGCCGTAAAAAAATAGCGGTTCGATTCGTCATTCCGCTTCGGGGAAAGGATCAATCATGCGCACATCACGATTTTACCGGGCGGTCGCGGCGGCCGTCCTGATCTCGGTCGGGCTAACCGGCGTGGTCTTTGTCTCCGCCCAGGTTCCCCCGAGTCTCCAAGAGTGGATGCGCCGCCTGAGTTCGGGCGAATTCGCCGCTGCCCGCGGCGACACCGGCCGCTGGATCGACAACGGGGCCGGCTATTGTGTAATGGAAAAGAACGCTGCCGGAGTCGACGAGATCGTCCGGTATGAGACCGCGACCGGGAAGCGGGAGATGTGGATGTCGGCGGCTCAGCTGACCCCGCCCCAACTCGGGGACGATCCGTCAGCTGACTTCGGACGGTTCCCCGATGATCATCAACGGCACCTCCGATTGGGTCTATGAAGAGGAGTTCGGCCTCCGCGACGGCTTCGAATGGAGCCCGGACGGCCGCCGGATCGCCTACTTTCAATTCGACCAGAGCGATGTGCCGGAATTCGCCCTGGTCAATTACACCGATTCCCTTTACCCGGTCATCACGAAATACCCATACCCGAAGGCGGGCCAGACCAACGCGGCGGTCCGCGTCGGCGTTGTCGACGCGTCGGGCGGCCCGACCCGCTGGATCGACGCCCCGGGGGACCCCCGGAACATCTACATCGCCCGCATGGCCTGGGCGGAGAACTCCCGGGAGGTGATCCTCCAGCATTTGAACCGGCTTCAAAATACCAACAACGTCCTGCTCGGCGACGTCGAAACGGGCGGGACGAGGCTGATCTTTTGCGACCGGGACGAGGCCTGGGTGGACATCAACGAATCTTTTATTTGGCTCGAAAATGGCAAAGCCCTTCTCTTCGTCAGCGAAGAGGACGGATGGCGCCACGCCTATGCCGTCTCCCGCGACGGCCAAGCCCGGCTCATTACCTCCGAGCCCTTCGACCTGGTTTCCGTCGCCGGGGTCGACGACGCGGGCGGATGGTTGTATTACATCGCTTCTCCTGAAAACGCCACCCAGCGATATCTCTATCGCTCGCGCCTCGACGGAAGCAAAACCGAACGGGTGACGCCGGCCGGGATTCCGGGAACGCATACGTACGACCTGTCTCCGGATTGCCGCTGGGCGTTCCATGGATATTCCACGTTCGACACTCCGGGTCTTTCGGAAATGATCAGCCTGCCCGACCACAAGTCCGTGCGGCTCTTCACCGACAACGCCGAACTCAAGGCGAAGGTCGGGCCGATCCTGGCCGGCCGGACGGAGATGTTCCAGGTTACGGTCGACGACGGGGTCAAAATCGACGGCTGGCTCATCCGGCCAAGCCGGTTCGATCCCTCGAAGAAATACCCGATCATCGTCTATGTTTACGGGGAGCCGTTCGATACGACGGTGAACGACAGTTGGGGGTATAGACTCCTGCCGTCCGCGGCCCTTGCCGACGAAGGGTATCTTGTCGCCAGTTTCGACAACCGCGGCACCCCGGCGCCTAAGGGCCGGGCCTGGCGCAAGGTGATCTACGGCGCGGTGGGAGTCCTGGCTTCGAAAGAGCAGGCTGCCGCTCTCCGCGCGCTTGCCGTTTCCCATCCCTACGTCGACCTCAACCGGGTCGGCGTCTACGGGTGGAGCGGCGGCGGCTCCATGACCCTCAACCTGATGTTCCGCTCGCCGGAATTATACAAGGTCGGAGTCGCCGGCGCGCCGGTTCCGGATCAAACTCTCTATGATTCCATCTACCAGGAACGTTATATGGGCCTGCCCGCCGACAACGTCCGGGGTTATCACGACGGATCCCCGCTCAGCTTCGCCGAGGGGCTCGAGGGGAAACTCCTGATCATCCACGGCACGGGCGACGACAACGTCCATTTCCAGGGGACCCAGCGGCTGATCAACCGGCTGATCGAACTGAACAAGCAATTTCATTTCATGGAATATCCCAACCGGCGGCACGGGATCGGCGGGCCCCACCTCGAGAACCTGCGGTATGGATTTTTGATGGAGCACCTGCCGGCCGGCGGGCGGTGAAACCGGCCCTATTTTTTCAATAATATTTCTTCGAAGAATTTCAAAGCGGCCGGATCACCGGTCTGCCCTAGCCAGAAAATCGCTTTCTTCCGGACGGAAGCGTTCTTGTGGGTCTTGGCGATATCGAGCAGCATCGGGACGGCCTTGTCATTGGGGAGCTGGCTGATGGCGAACACGGCCTGTTCCTTGAGCTGGTCGTTCTCCGTCGGCGACAGAATGACGTCTTTGAGGGCCTTGACGCATTCCGCCGAGGCTTTCTGCCCGAGCCAGAAAACGGCCTTTTCCCGGACGGAATCGTCGCCATCCTCCCGGGCGATGCGGATCATCTCGACGACGGCCTCTTTTTCCTTGCGGAGAGACAGGGCGAAAATGACGTGCTCCCTGATTTCCGGGTCGTGATCCTTCCGGAAAATCTCCTTCAATCCGGCGAGGCTTCGGGCGTCGCCGATGTTGCCGAGCCAGAAAACGGCGGACCGCCGGACCTCGGTATCCCGGTCCTCCAGGGCAATTTTGTGGAGAATATCGTACACCCGGGGCTCGGCGTGGCAACTGATGAGGAAGAGGATCTTCTCCTGAATGTCCGAATCCGGGTTCGCCCGGAAAAGTTTTTCGATGAAGGTCAGGCTTTCCCCGCCCGCGGCGTTTCCGAGCCAGTAGACGGGCGGGCCGGAGAATTCGTAGGTCCGCTCGGGGTCCAACACCGCCGCGTCGATGAGCACACCCGTCTTTCCATCGCAGAGAAGGAGCCAGACGGCCGGGGCGGGCTTTCCGGCGTTATCGCCGTCGCTGACCGACCAGCCGCCTCCCGACTTTTCGCTGATCTCGATCCGGGTCGCGTCCACGGAGACCGAATAAGGCTCATCGCCGCCGCCGTGCCGGTCGTAATGGATTTTACTCGCGGCCGGGAACATCGCCGCGGCGAAGAACGTCTTGTTCGCCCCGGATTTGGCCGCTTCGGCCTTGGCCGCGGCAAACCGCTCTTCCGGTCCCGCGTTGGGGCGGGCAAGGTCATGGACGCGGCCTTTGAGGAACGCCGGGCCGGCCGGCGCCTGGGACGCGGCGGCGGCCGCCGCGGAAAGAGAAACGACGGCGGCCCCGAGGAAGGCCGCCGTCCAAACGCTTGTCCGAATTCTTCGATGGGAGGATTTCATCGGACTTTCCACCCGCCGCTCACTTCTCGATCAATTCCTGGAGGAACTTGGCCGCTTCGGGGTTGTCCGACTGGCCGAGCCAGAAGATGATCTGCTTTTTGAGCTCGAAATTCGTTTCCTTCCGGGCCAGGTCAATGAGCGCCGGAACGGCCTTGGTCCCATCGGACTGGGCCAGGGACATGATGATTTGCTGCTTGATCTTCACGTTGTCGGTCGTTTTGTAGGCCTCGAGAAGGATGGGCATCGCTTTTTCGCCTTCGGCCTGCCCGAGCCAGAAAAGGGCCTTTGACCGGATCTCGGGATCCTTTTCGGTTTTTGCGATTTCCGTGATTTTGGCCAGCCCCTTGGGGTTGTCGCTTTCGGCGAAGGCCATCAGCAGGATGTCCTTGGATTCCGCGTTCGAAGTCTCGTAGATCTTGATCAAGGCCGCCAGGGCTGTCTCTTCGTCCCGCTGTCCGAGCCAGAAAATCGCCTTTTTCCGCATTTCCGGGGAGGGGTCTTTTTCGGCGATGTTGATTAAAATCGGAACGACTTTCGTCGTGTCGCTTTGGCTGAGGATGAAGAGGGCTTTTTCCCGCAGCTCGGGGCGTTTTTCTCCTAAAGCCATCTTTTCGAGGATGGGAAACGCCTTTTCTTCATCCATGCCCATGAGAGCATCCAGGGCGACGAGTTTGAGCTCGGTGTCCGGATCCAGCGGTTTCGGAGGAATCGGAGAATCCGGGGGCTCCGGAGGCTCCGGCATTTCCAGATGTCCCTCGTCCACGCCTCCTAAAACTCCCTGGTCGATGTATTGGCGGTATTTGCCGAGGCCGCTGCGGACGAGTTCTTCGGCGATCTGAAGCTCGAGAATTTTCGCGTCCTTGGCCCAGGTGTTGGCCGGGTATTTTTTCAACAGGGTTTCGAGATGCGCGATCGCGGCTTGCCTCATGTACAGCCCTTGTTTGACATCCGCAACGGTGGCCGCGTACTTGTCCAGGCTGTACCCCAGCCAATACAGCGCTTCCTGGCTGTAGTGGGACTGCGCATACTGAGCCGCGAGCTCATTGAATTGGGAGATGGCCGCCTCGTAGCTCTTGTCGTAAATGTTCTTTTTGGCGACTTCATAAAGCGCTTTGGCCAGGGCTTCCTGCCTGGCTTGTTCGGCTTTTTGAACTTCGAGCTGAGCTTTTTGTTCGGCCTTTTGCTCGGCCTGGGTCTGGGCGGCGGCTTGGTCTTGGGGCTCGTCTAAAGCTTGAGCCCTAGCCGTAGCTTCGCCGACGGCTTGGGCATCGTCTAAAGCTTGAGCCCAGGCCGTGGTTCCGCCGACGGACAGGGCCAGGACCATGCTGAGCAGAACGATCAGGGTTTTCTTTTTCATTTTTTTTCTCCTATGTCTTTTTAATGATTTCCAGTTTGAACAGGACGTCCCGGTCGCGGATCAGCCCCCGGATCGCGTCGGGTGAGGCGGCGGAGAGACGGTCCCGGTTGATGATTTCCTTCAGGATCAGGTCGCAATCGTCCAGAAGATCGGCCGCGGCCGGGTCCGACTTGGCCAGGGCTTTGCGGAGAAGCACGTTTTGGAACATCAGCACGCGGAGGAAGTCTTCGTCGACGGTGACGGTCCGGCCCGAATCGGCGTCGGGCGAAAAATTGGCGTAATCGAGCAGGAGCGGTTTCAGGTCTTCCAGGTGGCCGGCTAGGAGAGGTTTCAAAGCGGCCGCCGACCGGGACGGTCCGGATGCGAGAGACGTCGCGTCGATCGGGGATTGGGGCGGAAAGATGCGCCGGCCGATGAAGATTCCGGCGACGAGGACCAAAACGAGGGCCGCGCCGGCGAGCGACCATTGCCGGCCGCCCCAGGCCCACCGGCGTTCCGGCGCTTTCTTCGCGGCGAGACGGAATTCGACGCCGGCCCAGACGCGTTCGGCGTCCGGAATCGGAACCGGCACGGGCGGATTGGCCGCAAGAAGAGCGAAGACGCGGAGGTTCTCTTCCCGTTCGGCGTCGCACGTCCGGCAGGTCCGAAGATGCGATTCGAGTTCCGTTTTTTCGGCCGTCGAAAGCTCACCATAGTAGTCGAGAACAAGAGCTTGACGGGCGTGTTTACACTTCATAGCGATCCTCCAGGACGACGCGGTTCAACCGCCGTCTCAGCGCCCCCACGGCCCGGAACAGATGGGTTTTTACGCTTCCTTCGGTCACGTCGACCATCCCGGCGATTTCCCGGGTGGTATATCCTTCATAATGCCGGAGGGTGAAGATCAGCCGCTGTTTCGGGGACAAGTCGTCCAAAGCTTCCTCGATGCGGGCCCGGATCTCCCGGTTTCCGGTCGACCGCTCCGGATCGGCCGCGTGGGTCGTGTCGGAAGGGAGTGGCACGGCGTCATCCTCCAGAGAGACGGTTTCCCGGGTTTTCTTCTTCCGCCGCAGGGCGTCGAGGCTGCAATTGGCCCCGATCCGCCCGATCCAGGAGGAAAAACCCCCGGTAAAAGACGAATCGAATCCGTCCAGGCCGCGAAAAGCCCGGACGAACGTTTCCTGGAGAACATCCTCGGCGTCCGATTGGTTCGCCAGGAAACGAAAAGCCGTGTTGAAAACCTTCCGGTGATGGGCATCAAACAAGCTTCGCCAGGCGGCCGCGTCTCCCGCCCGGGCCAGTCGGATCAGGGTGTTTTCGTCCATTTCGGGCTTCTCATTCATTTATACGCCCTTTTTTAAAGATTAGTTGACGAGCATAGTGAGCTTGCGAACTATGCTCGCCCTATATGACGGGCTTTGCCCGGAATCAGGGCAGGCTTGGCGGACTTTGTCCGTCCTTCATGACCCTTGCAGGCTTCGCAGTCCTACGCGAACTTTGTGAGCCAGGAGGAGTCAGGGCGGGGCTTCCCCGTCCTACACGACGGGCGATTTCGCCCGGAGTCAGGACAGGCTTTGCGGACTTTGTCCGTCCTCCCCGCCCTTGGCGTGAGGGTTAGCCCTTCACGACCCTTGTGAGCCAGGAGGAGTCAGGGCGGGCTTTGCAGTCCTACACGAGCCTTGCGAGTTAGGATATAATCCGGGATGTACGAGGAGCCCTCATGCCCCAATTTATCACTCCCGAAATCCGGGTTGCGCTCGAAGGCATTGTCGGCGCCGGAAACGTGCTCGCCGATCCCGACACGCTCGCGGCCTACGGCCACGACGAATTTTTCTTGAACGACATCCGCCGGTCCGCCGATATCGTCGTCCGGCCGAAAACGGCGGCCGACGTGGCGGCCGTTATCAAGCTTGCCGATGCAGCCCGCATTCCCGTCACGGCCCGGGGCGGAGCCACGGGCTTGTGCGGAGGGTGCGTTCCGTCCCTGGGAGGGATCGTCCTGAGCCTGGAACGGATGAACCGGGTTTTGGAAATCGATCCGGTCAACCAGATGGCCGTCGTCGAGGCCGGGGTCACCCTGAACGAGTTCGAGAAGGCGGTGGCCGAGGCGGGTTTCGATTTCCCTCCGCATCCGGGGGAGGAGAGCGCCGCCATCGGCGGGATGATCGCGACCAATGCCGGCGGCAGCCGAGCCGTGAAATACGGGGTCATCCGCAATTACGTCCGAGGCCTGGAGGTCGTGACGGCCGCCGGAGTGATTTTGAACCTCGGCGGAAAACTCATCAAATCGAGCAGCGGCTACAATTTGATGCATTTGTTCATCGGGTCGGAAGGCACGCTCGGAGTCATCACCAAGGCCGTCCTCCAGTTCCGGACGAAGCCGGCGATGACCCGGTCGCTTGTCATTCCCTTCGATTCCCTCGAAGCGGCGATCGAAACGGTGCCCGTCCTGCTCGGCCGGGACACCGTCCCGCTGGCCCTGGAGTTCGTTCCGCTCGACGTCATCAAAATCACCGAGGAACATCTGCACCGGACTTGGCCCTGCCACGCCGGCTCGGTCCACTTGTTCATCATCCTTGACGCGGCCTCGGAGGCGGACATGGACCGGCAATCGGAAGCCGTAGCCGAAACCGCCCTGGAGCGGGGTGCCCTGGACGTCTTCGTCGCCGATACGGCGGCCAAACAGGAAAATATTTTAACGATCCGGAGCAAGATTTACGAGGCGATCAAGGCCCATACGGTCGAAATCCTGGACATCGCCGTCCCGCGCGGAGAGATCGCGGCCCATGTCGAGCGCGTCCGGGAAATCGGGGAGAAATACAACGCCTGGCTCCCGACATTCGGCCACGCCGGCGACGGCAACGTCCATACCCACCTGATGAAAGCCCGGTATGTCGACGGCCGGATCGTTCCGTTGGCCGAGGACGAATGGAGGGCCTCGTTTGAGGCCGTCCGGGCGGAAATCTACGCCGACGGCCTCGCCCGCGGCGGCGTCGTCTCGGGCGAGCACGGGATCGGAATCGTCAAGAAAAAATATCTGGCGGCCAGCCTGCCGTCCGGCCAGATCGAGCTCATGCGCGGCATCAAGCGGGCCTTCGACCCGAACGGCATCCTCAACCCCGGGAAAATTTTTGATTGATTTGATTTTTCGCGGATCTTGACCTATATTTGAAGCGCACCAGCCATGGGACATCCCCTCGACGCGAAGGGCGTTTTTCTTTTCCCTAAAAAGAAGATCGGCGCCGCGGTCCGTCCGCGGCCGAGATAGAACAAGGAGGACATATGGAACGCATCACCGAGATCTACGTCGTCCTGGAGAACAAGCCGTCGACCCTGGGAGACCTGTGTTCCTACCTGGCCGAGAACGAGATCAACATCGAGGCCATCGGCGTCTTTCACGACACGGCCAAAATCTATGTCAAAAATCTGAATAAAACCGTCAAATTGCTCCAAAAGTTGAACTATATCATCGACCTGCGCGACGTCCTGCTGGTCGACATCGAAAACCGTCCCGGGGCGCTGGCCGAACTGACGACCAAGCTCGGCGACGAGGGAATCAACATCGATTATTGCTACGGGACGATCAGCCATAAAAACAACATGAACAGCGTCATCCTCGACGTCAATAAAATCGACGAGGCGATGAAGATCCTCGGAGCTTAATCGTCGGCGAAGCCCGGGCGCGGGCCCGGAGTCCAGCGTAAATAACGTTTGGTTCCGTATTCCAGGGCTTTCCGTTCTTTGCAGGAATTCACGCAGGCCGTACAGGAAAAACAATCCGGCCGGAGAACGGACCGTTTCAGGATTTCCGGCACCGTCGGACAAGGCGAAACCTTTTCACACACGCCGCAATCGTTGCAGCCGGTTTTTTTAAGCGTGACTCGGAACAGCGCGACCTGCTCCAGGAGATTCGTCAGCAATCCGACGGGACAAACCAGGTAACAAAAGGGCCGGTAGAACTTGATGGCCAGGGCCAGGGTCAGAAGAAGGGGAAGATAGTGAAGGAATCCGGCGAGAAATGACGGTTGGGCGACGAATTCGAACCCGTGGAAAGCGTTGATCGGGTCATAAATCGATAAGGCGACTTTTTGTTCCTCCACAAAAGTGTGATAGATCGCCGTTCCGCTGAGAAAGACGAACAGGAGAAAAATCCCGATCCGGACGGTCTGGGTGAAAACGAAGTTCCATTTGATACGACGGATTTTCAGCCGGTCGGCGAGCATCGCAACCAGTTCCTGGATCGCGCCGACCGGGCAGACCCAGCCGCAGAACAATTTCGGCCCCACGAGCGTCAGAAAAACAATTACGGCCAAAGTGACGATCAGCGGCATCCCGAAACCGTAAAGGATCGATTTGGTCGCGGCGCAGACGGGGGAGGGGTGCATCGAAAACTTCTTGAACAGCGCGACCGGCAGGTTGGGGGCGATTCCGAAGAGAAACGTCGTCAGCAGGAGAAGCGGGATTTTAATCCTGTCCTTCATCTTCTTCGTCAGGAGGAGAGCCAGGGAGATCAAGCCGAGGACCAGCATGACGACGAACTTGGGCCGGGCAAGCACGGTCCAGAACGTGGCCGCCCGGCGTCCCGCGCCCTGCTGGGCTGCCAGGGGCGAGGCGAACAGGAGGAACAAAAAGACGGAAGGGGGGAGGCCTAGGCGTTTCATTTTCATAACGTCTTCTCCTGGCGGGGGATGAGCGGACGATATTTGTTTCACCGGATTCTGTCAAGGATAAGAGCGCTCGCCCGAGATCGAAAGGCGCAGCCGATGGGAAAAGAAAACAAGCGCCCCGTTGCGGGGCGCCTGTTGAGAAAAGACCGAACGGGGCTTTAATTCCCCTCGGGGTAAAGCAGCGCGTTCAGCAGGATCTTGTAGGTGCCGTAGGATTGGGCCCGGTGCTGGGGGCGGATCCCGATGAGGATGAACCGGCCGTCCTTGTATTTCGTATCGACGACCGCGGCCTTGCGGGCGAGGTAATGCTCGCCCAGGAGCCAACCGCTTACGAGGATATCGTCCTCGGGATAAGTCGCAACGACCTTGCGCTCCCAGTTGTAAGGCGGCGAGTTGGTGTCGAACGCCAGGCTCCTGACGAACATCGCGCTGGCGACCTTCGGCATGCCGTACCCGATCGGCGTTTCGTTGTCCATGTTGATCCGGACGACGGAGCTCGGGCAGAAGAACTTTGTTCGGTCGAGCGACGAAAGCGAATTGCGGGCGGGGGCCCCGAAGGAGGAGATGACGAATTCGCTTGCGGCGTTGAGGGCGACGACGATCCCGCCTTTCTCGACGAAGGTCCGGAGGTTTTCGACGCCCTCTTGGCCGATGCCGCCTTCGTATTCGGGGGGCGTCGTGGAGGTGCGGGCCCTCTGTTGGTCGGTCCCTCCCGCCGGCGCGCCCGCCGGCGCGCCCATGGGCGCCCCGCCTGCCGGGGTTCCGGCCGGCGCTCCGCCCGGGGTTGCGCCCGGCGGACCGCCGAACCCACCGGTGCCGCCGGTTTGCCCGATGATCGTGTTGGCGTCTTCGCTGGCGAAGACGATTACATCGTAATCGGCCCGGAGGTCGGCCTTCTTTTCCTTCGTCCCTTTGATGTCGTCGTTATGAAGGGTCTTGTAGGGGATGCCGGCGTCGTCGAACAGGTAGCGCGTCCAGCCTTCATCGGCATTGCCGCGCCAGGATTGGAAAAGCCCGATCCGGTGGAACTTGACCGGCGCCTTGGCGATGTCGCCGACGTCGTCGAGGTCGAGGACGGCCAGGTGATATTTTTCGAGAAGCGCCGGAAGGGCTTTTTTCACTTCGGCCGTGTTTTTGACGATAAAGCTGCCGGCCGGGAGGATTGATCCTTTTTTCGTCAGATGCGACTTCGTCCGCCAGACTTCGGCGTTGTCCTTAAGGAGAGCCATGACCGCGGGATACGAGAGATTGACCGCGGAGCTGAGGACGAAGTAATCCGCCCGGCCGTTGTTCGCGGGCGCCTTGGGATAGGGGACCCGGTCGAGCTTTTCGAGTTTGACCTCGAAGGATTCCATCACCGGGTCGCAGGCGACGCCCATTTGGGCCGGGAGCGTCCACCCGGCGTTGTCGTAGGGCGCCACGGGCGGACCGTCGGGATATTGGCGCATGTCGGGATATTTTTGCTTTTCCAGCATCGCCCAGGCGTACGGCTTGTACGGCTGGTCCATCCGGACGACGAACGAGCCCGCCGGGTAGGCCTTGTCGGCGACGATGAAATCCGCCTTGGCCTGGTGGATTTCCACGCCGCCCATCATGAGCACGTCGAGCATTTTCAGCATTGTCGGATAATCGTGCTGCCGGGCCGGGATGACGAAGGCGAAGGGTTGGTTGCGTTCTGTCTTTTCGACGGACAGCTTATTCATCTGGTAGAACGTGCCGAGGATGTCCTCCCGGTTCAGGGCGGCCGTTTTGACCAGACTTTTCGTCAGGACCAACTCGTAGTCGACGATGTCGCGCAGGCGCCACCAGCCGCCAAGCCAAGGATCGACGAAATCGAGCATCTTGGCGTAAAAATCGTTCTGGATTTCGTTCGGTTCGATATAAATCGGCGTCGCCATACGGACCGAGGCCGCTTCGCTCAGGATCCCGGCAACGTTATGAAGCCACGGCGTGTCATCGCAGGCCCCGATGTACCAGCCGGTGTAACTCCGGCGGTTTTCAATGCCCGACATGCCCTGCCGCTGGAGTTCGAAAGCCATGTTCGTGCCGATGATGTTGACGATCCGCCAGACGAGCGGTTGGATGTTGGGAAGCGGCGGATCCATGAACGGCGGGATGAACAATCGGGCGCCGTTTGAACCTTGTTGGTGGAGGTCGATGTGGATCTGGGGCAGCCAGTCCCGGTACTGGACTTTGGCTACCGCCCGGGTCTCGGCCAGGTTCATCATGTACCAGTCGCGGTTGTTGTCGTGCCCGGCGTAGGGATGGTAAAGCCAGGGCATCGAGCCGCCTTCGTATTGCGTCCCGACGTATTTTTTGTACCAATCGACGACCATCTGGGTGCCGTCGGGATTGATCGACGGGACGAGGAGGACGATGACGTCGTTGAGGATTTTGGCCGCATCGTACGGAGTTTTGCCGGTGATGAGGTCGTAGGCGAGTTCCATCGCCATCTGGGACGAGGCGATTTCCGTCGAGTGGAGGTTGCAGGTGAGAAGGATGATCGTTTTGCCTTCCTTGGCCAGCTGCTCGGCCTCGGCCGGCGCGGTGACGCGCGGGTCGCGGAGTTTCCGGACGATTTCGCGGTAGCGGTCGACCTTGGCCAGGTTTTCGGGGGTGGAGATGACGGCCATGATCATCGGTTTTTTCATGGTCGTTTCGCCGATCGTGACGAGCTTCATTTTGTTCGTCTCGCCGGCGAGTTTTTGGAAGTAGGCGGTGATTTGGGCGTAATCGGCCAATTTTCTGTCGGCCCCGACTTTGAATCCGAGGAATTCCTCGGGCGTTGTTTGGGCGGCAAGAAAACCGGCCGCCAGAAACAGGGAAAGGACAATCATGAGAGCGCGGGAATTAAGGCGGATCATTCCGACCTCCTGGGTAGGATAAATGAAAAATCTAGATATCACTCGGGATAAGGGAAGTCAAATTGCCATGTCTCTCAGGAACGTACGCCAAACTGCCTTGGACAAATCATTCTGTGTCCCCGCCTAATAAAGGTCATCGTGTAAGGCTTCATCGGACCCTGACAACCAAGGGTTGTGTAGGGCGATCAGAAACCTCAGGGATAATTCGGTGACACAATACCAATTACCCAATTATCCGAATTTCCTGATAATCAAGGCCTGGTGATTAGGATAAAATCGCCGTCATTAATTGGGTAATTGGTATTGTGTCACCGATTATTTTGTGTCTCACATCACCCAGGCATACCCGATTTTCAGGAAAAACGTCCGGTCGGCGCGGACAAGATCGATCCCCCGTGAGCCGAAGGAATTATCCGAGTACCCGAGGAAAAGAACGGTCTGCGGGTTGATTTTGTAGGAGAACAGGAACTGGGTGAAAAGGTCCCGCGAGCTGGACGGGACCGGGAACGAATACATCCCGGGGTCGCGGCCGACGTCCTGGAATTGAGCGATCACTCGGAAAAAACACCGGGTATTGAGGTTGTAAATGAGCCGGCCCTGGAGCAGGTGCGCGGTATAGATCCGGTTGGCTTCGTGGGCCATCCGCTCGAGATAGTAGCTGACGCCGAGATTAAAATGGCGCCCCAGGGCCAGCGACGTATCCGGGCCACCGCGAAGGGCGAAGGCCGGCCGGGCGTTGGCATAGTCGATCGCCTTGGCTGCGTTGACGAGGAGGGTGAAGCTCATCCCGCCCGCCGGTTTCACAATCGCTTGGGCGAGCACGTCGCTCGTGTCGTACAACGTCCCGGCGTAATACTCCTGATTCCAACGGCCGAGGATTGCGACCTGCGATTGAAGCGGGCCCTGGTAGGACGCGCCCAGGGCGACGCGCGAATCGGTCAATTGTCCGGAGAAGTCGTCGACCCGGTAGGCCCGCACCCAGAACCGCAGTTGGTCGAACCACTTTCCCGTCTTCCCGCCGGCCCGGACACCGAAGAACATCACGTCGGTTTCCAGGTCGATCATTTTCGTGTCCACCCGGGGCATGTAACCCGAATCGGCCCGGATGTCCGGACTGACGGATTGATAGGCCGCGTAGTAAAACAGGTTCCGGGAGCTGTGAATGTACTGGGCCAGGATCGCGTTCCCGCCGAACTTTCCGAACGGCTGTCCCTGCTCGGCGGCGAGGGCGTCGGGATACCGGGTTTCCGAGTGAAGGAACTGGAAGACGACCTGGTTTTTATCCCCCAGCTGGAAAAACCCGTCCACGCCGCCGGCATGATTGTAATAGTCGCCGCCGACCCGGCCGGCGTAGATCCCGCCGAGCGTGGAGCCCTTGCCGATGTCGTGCCGGTAGCGGAAAACGCCGCTGGTGACGTCTTGATCGAGGGAGGTCGACCAGGAGCCTTGATTCGAAGGAAAGATGAGATTGTTGATCCGGTCCTGGGCGGCGAAAAATCCGACCGCGCCGCGGCCGATCTTGCCGGTGATCTTGCCGCCCCATTGCGGATCGGCCACGCTCCGGGTGAATACGGCCTGCATCGGCGTCATGAAGAAATCGGCCGCTTCCAGGAAGAACGGCCGCTTTTCCGGATAGTAGAGGGCGAACCGCGTGTTGACGTCGAGTTGGGCCACGTCCGCTTCGACCTGGGAAAAATCGGGATTGACCGCGGCGTTGAGGGTGAGGTTGGGCGTCAGGCCCCAGCGGGCAGTCACGCCCGGTTCGGTGTCCACGTCGCCGGCCTTCATTCCGCCCCCCAGCAAACCGGAGCGGGTGTCGGTCCGGTTGACGGTCAACGTCGGGGTGATTTGAAGATTGATCCCCGGGGAGATGCCTTGAAGGCCGGTGATTTTATTGAATTGGCAGATGATGCACATCCTGTTGCGGTCGCGGGGATGGGTGCTTATCCGATGGCGAACCGACCGGGGATAGGAGCGTTCCGCCTCGAATCCCCACGTCTGGACCCCTCCGCCGGAGGCGAACCGAAGCTGGTTGAAGGGGATGGCGACTTCGATCGTGTATCCGAATTCCTCGATCCGGCCGGCCGATTTCCAGATGGCGTCCCAGGAAAAATCCTCCGAGCCGTCCTGTTCGCTGAAGACCGCGTCGGCCTGGACGCCGAGCGGATTGACCCGGAATTCGAAGGCGCGGCGCTCGTCGTTGAACGTGTCGATCGCGAAACTGATATGGTCGTCCTGGATGAGCGAATCCGTGTCATCCCGGTCCATGAGGTGGGCCCGGATCGCTTGCGGTTCGGGGTCGAAAGACCGGTAGGCGAAATAGAAGGCGGATTCGTCGAAGGTGACGAGGACCTCGGTTTTAACGGGCGGCGGAGTGTTTTCGCCCGGCGTCCATTCATAGGCGACGTCAATGCGGGCGGCCTGTTCCCAGGCGGCGTCGTCCAGGACGCCGTCGATTTTAATGGAGGAGGAGGCCTTGGTCAGGGCGAGAGGGTGTTCGCGGCTGGCCTGCATTTGAGGCGGGAGAGTCGGCTGGTCTTGCGAGCCGGGAGAGGCGGAGAGGGGGAAGACGAACGGGAAAAGGAGAAGAAGAACGGTGAGAGCAGGCCGAACCAGGTTGTTTTTATGCGGCACGTCGTTCCTCCTGGTTTTCAGAAAAAGATGGAATCCCAACCTCGGTGCCGGGCTCCTAATTGATAATACGCTTTTTGTGTCCAATGAGTTTACGGCCGGCCCGGTCGCCAACCGAATCCGGTGACACAATACTCATTTCCCTATTTCCGATAATGCTTGCCTGTTAACTCATTAAAAAATCATCATTTAAAAATTCCGGAATCGAGTATTGTGTCTCTGAATTATTGGGATACAATGAAAAAAGCCTTTTCAATCGGGGAGGCGCATACTTTTGGCACATTAATTGCTATAAGAAAATAACCGGCCAGAACAGAAAAAACGCCGGGGAAACCGTGAGAATAACTCGCCCGGCTTTGTAAATGGCCTTGATCGTTTGTAATGTTTCTTCATTGGCAATCAAAACAGAAAACATCCGTGAACGGGGCTGAAAAAGGACATGGCCGTCGCCGCCATGAAATTCCTGGCCAACGCCCAGGCCATCATCATCGACGTCCGGGAGAACGGCGGCGGATCGGGAGATTATCTGAGCAGCTACTTCCTGCCGTATCCGACCCAATTGAGCGGTTCGTATTCCCGTCAAGCCGGTTCGTTGACCGAATTGTGGACTCGCCGGGATATCGGCATGGAACCGCGCCTCGACGTCCCCATCTTCATCCTGACGGGCCCGAACACCTTCTCCGCCTCCGAATCCTTCGCCTACGACATGCAATCCAGGAAACGGGCGACACTCGTCGGAGAACCGACGAAAGGAGGAGCTCACTCCGTCGACGTCTTCGGCATCGACGACCAATTCGAATTCTATATCTCGACGGAACGGGCGATCAGCCCCGTCACCGGAGGGAATTGGGAGGGGACCGGCGTCATCCCCGATATTCGCGTTCCCGCCGCGGCGGCCTTGGACGCCGCCGCTGGCGAGGCGAAAAAAGCGGCCGAGGCGTATGGCCGGGGCCAGGACGCGGGATTGAATAAAGCCGTCGAGGAGATGCAGACCCTCGCGGACAACGCGGCGGGGCTCTATCGCGAGGGGAAGAACCAAGCTGCCGACGCGGCGCTGGATTCGCTGTTCAAGATCGCCCGGGACGCGGGATTCATCAGCCAGTTTTTCCTGGAGGTATTCGCCTATAACTTTCAATCCCCCCAGGATGAGCAAATGAGCTTCGCCATTCTCAAAAAAAGCATCGAGTTCTTCCCCGAGTCCTTCACCGCCTGCGAACTGTTGGCCTCCGTTTACGAATCCAGGGGGAACAAAGAACTCGCCCTTCGATATTATCGGAAAGTCCTGGAATTGGACCCCGGCAATCGGAACGCGACGAAAATGATCAGGGAGCTTCAAAATCGCAAATAACACCCCAAATCCTCTGTCCATGTCTCGATCCGACGTCCTAAGGAGAATATTCAGATGAAAAAAGCGCTGCTTGTCTTGTTCGTCGTTATCATTCTTGCGGCGGCGGCTTGGCCGCAGGACGTGTTCGAGACGCTCCGCAAGGGCGACATCCCGGCCGTCAAGGCGCTCGTCGAAAACTCCCCGGCGGTTCTGGATTCGCGCGCTCGGAACGGGTTGACTCTTCTCCATCATGCGGCCAGCGGCGGAGATGCCGGGCTCGTCAATTACTTCATCGACAAGGGGGCCGCCGTTCCTTCTTCGGGCAATCTTTGGACGCAAATGCTTTCCGAGTCCGCCTCACATGGCCTGACGAGACTCTTTCGGCGCGTCAGCGCAGAATGACGATTGTCGCCCCGGTACCGCCTTCCAGGGGGCCGGCGAGTTCAAAGGACTCGATCCCGGCGACGCGTTTCAGAATACCGTGGACGGTCTTCATCAATTCGCCGGTGCCTTTGCCGTGGATGATCCGGATCCGAAGAATGCCTTTCTCCCGGCAGGCGGCCAGATATTCCGGGACGAGTTCCTTCACGTCGGCCGGGGCGAAGGCGTGAAGGTCGAGAATTCCGTCGATCGGAAGCTCGACCGGGTTCAGGTCTTCGGCGGCCGGATCGAGACGTTCCCGGGGAGGCTCTTCTCCATATGCGATGATCGCTCCGCAATCGCACGCGACCGTCTGTCCGAATTGAAAAAGGGTGACGTCATATTGCCGGCCGCAGTCCGGACATTGAACGGCCATGAGTCCTCGCGCTCCCGGTTATTCCAATGATTTGAGCCCGCGGATTCCGGCCGGAGCGGTTTGATGGAGGTCGAAGACGATGATTTCGTTCCGGCCTTCCTTGAGGAACGGCCCGGGGCAGAACAGGCGCTTTTGCGGCCCGATTTCCCAGTAGCGGCCGAGGTTGTGTCCGTTGACCCACACGACGCCTTTTTTCCACCCGGTCATGTCGAGATACGTATCGCCGAGCTCTTTGAGATCGAACGCTCCGCGGAAAAATTTCCCCGGCCGATCCGATTTCTTTCCCGTTGTTTCATATTTCAACCCGGCGAGAAAGGCTTCATCCATCGGCAGAGAGACGACATCCCAATTCATCAAGGTCAGGCCGTTCAACGTCACCCGGTCGGTGATGCCCTTCCGGTCGATAAGGTGTGGACCGTAATTGATCCGGCCCATGCCCTCGACGAGGATATCGAGCGTTTTGGCGGGCGGATCGGCCTTGGGAATCTCGATCGTGTTTTCCCCCTTGCTCCGATCGAGCGTTCCCAGGTACTTTCCGTCGACGTAGACGTTGGCGTAATCGTGAAGGTCCCAGATGACGAGTCTCCCGTCGTGAGGTCCGATGAGCCGGGTCCGGTAAAGGATAAAACCGTGGTTTTGGTCGAGATACTCCATCGGTTTCGGCTGAGGGCAATGCACCCAGCGCGAAACCTGATCGAAGAGGCCGGCGCTTTCCGCAAACGAAATCTCCGGAATCTCGATGGCGGGGAGGGGGGCCGGCGGTTCAGGAAGAACGGACCCGGCCGGCCGGTATTTCGCGAGCAAGTCGCGGATCGCGAAATATTTCGGCGTGGGCTCGCCGCGCTCGTTGAGCGGCGCGTCATAATCGTAGCTCGTGACGTCGGGCTGGTAGTTTGCGCCCATGTTCGCCCCTGCCCAGAAGCCGAAGTTCGTCCCGCCGTGGAAGACGTAAAGACTGAAGGACTTTTTATGTTCTAAAAGCCAGCCGAGGTCTTTAAGGATATTTTCCGTCTTGGCCCCGGCCCAGGACTCGCCCCAATGCGTCAGCCATCCGGGGTAGAGCTCGCTGCAGAAAACAGGAACGTCGTATTCAAGCTTGGCGGCTTCAGCGAATTCCGCTTCGCTCGCCGCCGGGTCGAGGCCGATCGCGTTGCTGGGGATCGAGCCGGCTTCCAGCATGGCCGGCGTGGCCCCGTCGGCCGTGTAGAACGGAACCTGGATGCCGAACCTCTCCCACATTCCCTTCAGGGTGCGCATGTACCCGCGGTCGTTGCCGTAGCTTCCGTATTCGTTTTCGATTTGGACCATGAGGACGGGGCCGCCGTTTTGGATTTGAAGCGGCTGGATGATCCCGGCGATCTTTTCGACATATTTGTCGCAGGCGGCCAGGTAGCGGGGATCCGAGCACCGCACCTTGATGTCGGGTGTGCGAAGAAGCCACGCCGGCAATCCCCCGAAGTCCCATTCGGCGCAGGCATACGGACCGGGCCGGACGAGGACCCATAAGCCGGCTTCCTGGGCCGTTTTGATGAATGCGCCCAAGTCGTTCCGGCCCGAGAAATCCCATTGCCCGGGCTCGGGCTCCAGGGCGTTCCAAAAAACATACGTGCCGACCGTGTTTAGACCCATCGCCCTGGCTTTCAGCAACCGGTCTTTCCAGTATTCGCGGGGAATTCTCTGGAAATGAAGCTCCCCGGCCATCATTTGAAACGGCTTGCCGTCCAGCACGAATTCCGTCCCTTTAAAACCGAAGGTATGCTGGGGAGTCACCGCCGGGGGCGTTTGCGTTTCTTGATTCAGGCGCGGTCCGGCCAAACGGGGAGAAGACGACGCCGGATCGGCCGGCGTGATTGCCCAAACGGCCGTAATGACGGCCACGGCCTTGAGGAAGATTTCAAGCGCGCTTTTTGCCGGAAGTTTTTTCATCGGTTGCGTGAACCGCGGATCATGAGCAGCCGGACGAGCTGCATCACGGCCATCGCCGTGGCCGCGACGTAGGTCAAGGCTGCGGCCTTAAGGACTTTCTTGGCGCCGACGAGTTCCTGGGGACCGAGGTAACCCTGGTTTTTCAGGAGGGCGAGGGCCCGTTGGGAGGCGTTGAATTCCACCGGCAGGGTGATGACGCTGAAGGCGACGGCCCCGACGAAAAGAAGGATCCCGATGTCCATGAGTACGGTCGATCCCGTTCCCGCCAGCATGCCGATGAAAAACAGGGGGAAGGCGAGCGTGGAGCCGATATTGGCCACGGGATATATGACGTTCCGGGCGATCAGCGGGACATAGCGTTGGTGATGCTGGAGAGCGTGGCCGGTTTCATGGGCGGCGATGCCCAGGGCGGCCAGCGAGCTGCTCCCGAAAACGCCCTGCGACAGGCGGAGAGCTTTTTTCCGGGGATCGTAATGGTCGGTGAGCTGGCCCTGGACTTCTTCGACGGTGACGTCTCCGGCGCCGCCCTGGTTGAGCAGCAGGCGGGCCACCTGGGCCCCGGTGATCCTCGAGGCCGCTCCCACCTTGGAATATTTCGCGTAGGCGCTTTTCATCATCCCCTGGGCGATCAAGGCCAAGAGCAACGCGGGAATAAGAAGGAGGAAATCGACACCGCCGTAATACATATCCGCTCTCCTTTTATGATCGACCTTACAAGATAGGCGAGGGCGGCCGGGTTGTCAATATTCTGAATGAGGTCAGGGCCTCTAAGGGGGGCGGCAATCGCTCCACCCCCAAATAACTCGAAACAGCCGAAATTCGTGAAATCGCCCTATTCGGGAAACGAGCGACCAAAATCAGCATTTCGGATCCGTATTCCGAGGCCAATTTCTCTGTCCCGAACCGGTTTGTCGGTTTGACAAACCGACGTTCTGACATTATTATAATTCCTTTACAAGGAAGCGCTCCGAATGAAGAGGAAATTAATAGGGTTGCTCTATGTCGTTCTTGCCCTCGCGGCGGCCGCGCCTCTTTTCTCCAATCAGGAGATCGAGGTGGAAAAAAACCTGATCCAGGGGAACGCTTCCTTCGAAAAGAACGATTATCCGGCGGCCATCGAGTCGTATTTCAAAGCGGCCGCCCAGTCGACGAAATCCGAGAATTTATCCCGGGCGTATTTCGGCCTTTCTCTTTGCCACTTCTACCAACGCGACATGGCCGAATCCGTCAAGTGGATGAGGAAAGTCGCCCTCGTCGATCCGAACAAGCAGATCACCGTCGATTCCTACCCGAAGCCGTTTGTCGACCTGTTCACCCAGGTTCTCGCGGAGGCCAGGGCCAAGGGAACCCCGGTGGTTTCGCCCGCCAGGGTCGAGGCTCCTCCGGCCAAAGCGGATACGCAAACCCCGCCGAAAAAAGAGGAACCGGCCAAAACCGTCGAGATCGTGCCGGAGAAAGTGGAGCCGGTGAAGCAGGATGAGCCTCTGAAAAAAGAGGAACAGGCCGTTTCGGCCCAAGAGCCGAAAAAAGACAAGCCGGAAAAAACGGTTCCGGCGATATCTTTGTCGCCGGAAGTGCCGCCCGGGCGGGATTTTTGGGCCCGAATCGCCGGCCGGTTCGAATTCAGCGTCCATTTTTCCAGTTGGACGGTCAGTCCGGTGACGAGTCTCCTCGAAGGGTCCATGCAGGACAACTTCGGCGAGGCGCTTCAGACCGCCATCAACAAAGAACTCAATAGAAAATATCCTTTCCTGATCAAGGGTCCCTTCACTTCGGACTTGTCCTTCGATTCAGCGGGTTCGAATTACGGCTTTGAAATCCGCTATTATTCCCGCGGTTGGGCGGGCACGTTCAGTTTGGGGCTGGGTTTCGAACAGACAAATATCAAGTTTTCCGCGTCCGGGACGGCCAAGCAGGAATTTACGCCCGCCGGCGTAGCTGAGGCCACGGCGTCGGCCGAGGTCCAAACGAAGCCGTTCGCGACTCACTTCAGTTTCCGCTGGGAAATCGGATCGCCGACATCCCGGGTCAAGCCGTTCATCACGTTCGGGCTCGGCCTGGCGCCGCTCGAGGGAACATTTACTTATTCTTATCTCGGAAACTATTCGCACGACGGAGCCCAGGAAACCATCCAGGATGCCCAGTCGAAAGATTTTGAAGCGCTTTCCGAGGACATCGATTTTAATATCCCTAAATTGCTCGTCATCATCCAGTTCGATTTCGGCCTGAAAGTCGAAATTTACAAGGGCTTGTTCATCCTGGGCCAAGCCGGCATCTGGGACGGCTTCCATCTTCGGGGCGGCCTGGGCTATCGCTTCTGATTCCCATCATTTGCCTTTTGGCGAAATCCCGTTACGGCGTTATAATGTCTCCGGCCGTGCACGACGGGGAGCCAGCGGTGCCCTGTAGCCCACAACCCGCTCCAGTGGGGTCGATGCCCGCGCCGAGGCGTGGCTCTGTCCGGCCGGACTTTCGTGGACGATATTGAAGGCCGGAGCTCCGAGCAAAGGGCGGCCTGCCAACCCCGCCAGGGCCGGAAGGCAGCAGCGGTAACAGGATGGCTCTTGTGTGTCGGTTCACTCCGCCGGAGTCGTTCGCGGAATGGACGCGGGGAGAGCTTCCGTCGGAGCCGGGCGCACGGCTTTTTTGTTTATCCGGAGACAAAGCCTCTCTAGGGGGCGGCATTAACTCAAGCCCCGAACCCCGAGGACCTCTCAGACCGTATGTTTCTATTCTATCAGGGTTTGGGGGTTGAGTCATATGTCCCCCTATCCCATATTCCGGGCTTTGAGAAGGCAGCCATAGCGGGTATAATAAACGGACAAACAAAGGACGTTATTTCATTTCAAGGGAGGCCGACATGAAAACCGGAAAATGGATCGTTTTTGCCGCGACCCTGTTGCTTATTTTCACCTGCGCGGCGTTCGTCCGCGCTCAGGACGAGGAAGTGGATGTCGAGGGCAGCAAGGATCATCCGCTTCTGTCGCGGATGAAGAACTTCTTCATCACCGACTACTTGGCCCGGTATGACGAACACGAGTTTTATATCAGCGACGAAGAGACGAAAGTGGTTGAAGGCGACCGGACGTTCATCGTCTATCGGCTTAAGGAGGGCTCCCCGCAAGTCAGCCCGCTCCAGATCCGGCGCAACTACGGAAATGCCCTGAAGACGCTCGGGGCGACGCTGATTCGCGAGAGCGACGCCTATGCCTGCTGGAAACTCGTCAAAGGGGACCAGGAAATCTGGATCGACCTTAGCATCCATAACGACGGCTGGAACTATGAACTGAACTTCATCCAAATCGCGGCCATGATCCAGGAAGTTACGGCCAACGAAATGCTGGATGCCCTCAACAAGGACGGGTTCATCGCCCTCTACATCAACTTCGATACCGGGAAATACGACCTCAAGCCCGAAATGCGGGGAACCATCGACCAGATCGTCTCCCTCTTGAAGGACAACGAGGACCTCCAGATTAGCATCGAGGGCCACACCGACAACGTCGGTCCGGCCGAGGCCAACAAAGTTCTCTCCGAACAGCGGGCTAAATCGGTCATGGCTGCCGTCGTCGCGGGCGGCGTGGACGCTTCCCGGATAAACGCCGTCGGCTGGGGCCAAGAACGGCCCATTGCCGACAACCGGAGCGAGGAAGGCCGGGCGAAAAACCGTCGGGTCGAAATCGTCAAGAAATAGTAATTCGGGGACAGGTTACCTAAATCCCGAATTCCCTTTTTTCAACGGGGATTTTCTAAGTATCCGCTTGAAAATAATAGACATATGAATTCGGGGATTGAGTGACCTGTCCCCGAATGATGTCACTCTATCCTGATCTTTGCCAGGGCGGCCGGGTCGTCGTCCCGGGCGAATCCTCTCAGCCGGAACGAATACTCGTACGCCTTCACGACCAGCCGGTACTGCGGATGCTCCCGGGCGCCCCAGGACGTGTCGCCGCCGACGCCCATCTGCCCGTAATCCAGATTCAGACAAACGAAATTCCGCTTAGGGATCTCGTACGGATGCTTTTGGCCGCGCTCGTCCTGCGTCAAATCTTCCGCCGTGTACGGCAAGGCGCTGAAATCGAATTGAGGGAGGCCGACGGCCAGCAACCCGTTGCCCGCGCGGTCGGCGAGCATCGCCCAGCGACAATCGGTCCGGTTGCCGTATTCCTGGATGCTGACGTAGGGGACGAGCGTTTCGAAGACCGAGGCGCCGTAATACCCGACGAAGGCCGAGGTTTTCCGGTCGATGTAGTTTTCGTGAGGCCCTCTCCCGAACCATCTCACGTTTGAAAAGTCCGAGGGCAGGGTCATTTTCATCCCGAGCCGCGGGATTTCGGGGAGGTCTCCATTTTCCGACGTGAACGAAACCGAGACTAAAATATCGGCCGTGCCGAACACGCGGTAAACGACTCGATATTTCGCCGGAACGTCCTTGAGCGTGTACTGCGCTTCCACCCGGGCCGTCGACGGGCTTTCCTGCCCGATCGTGAATTTGTCCAGCACGCGGTTTTCGCCGGCTTTCCGCCAGATCGCGTGGCGCTCCGGAAATCCGTTGCCGAAATCGTTGTCGGTCGGCGCCCGCCAGAAATTCGGCTCAAGCCCGGTTCGCACCAGCTCTACGCCCTTATAAATATAGGACGCAAGAAGCCCGGTCGTCCGGTCGAACGAAACCGAAAAGTCGGCGCCGCGAACCGTCACGGTCGCGCCGTCCTGCCCGAAAGTCACCTTCGGTATCTTCGC
>JAPKZG010000078.1 GCA_026393895.1 Candidatus Aminicenantota bacterium | reverse complement strand
TTCGTCGTCGACCTGGCCGGGTTCGCCGCCCCGCAAAGCCTGGAGGGATTTAAAACGGCCTGGCACACCCCCCCGACTTCGCAGGGAAACACGAACACCTGCTGGTGTTTCTCAACCGTCTCGTTCTTCGAATCCGAAGTCTACCGGCTGTCCGGAAAGAAAGTCCGGCTCTCGGAAATGTTCACGGTTTACGGAGAGTACCTGGAACGGACCAAACGGTTCATCCGCGAACGTGGAAAATCGGCGGTGGCCGAAGGCTCCGAGGCCAACGCCGTCACCCGGGATTGGAAAATTTACGGGTGCGTGCCCTGGGATGTTTATTCCGGGTTGAAACCCGGCCGGAAATTCCACGATCACTCCAAACTGATCGAGGAAGTCTCGACGTACCTGGACCATGTGAAAACATCCGGCGCCTGGAACGAGGCTGCCGCCCTCGAGACGGTCAGGGCCATCCTCGACTCCCATCTCGGGACGCCGCCGGAGAAATTCGCGGTCGAAGGAAAGGAATACACCCCCCAGACCTATCTCCGCGACTACCTCAAGATCAACCCCGACGATTACGTCGACGTTTTATCCTATATGCAGCAACCCTACGGCCCGAACGTCGAATACGAAGTGCCGGACAACTGGTGGCACAGCAAGGATTACCTGAACGTCCCGCTGGACACCTTCATGAAGATCCTTAAAAAAGGCCTGGCCGGGGGCTATACGATGAGTCTCGGCGGAGACATTTCCGAACCGGGCAAGAACGCCGAAAAGAAAGTCTTCATGATTCCCTCCTTCGACATCCCCGCGGAGTTCATCGACGACAACGCCCGGCAATTCCGGTTCGGCAACGGCACGACGACCGACGACCACGGCATCCACCTCATCGGATCCAAGGAAGAGGACGGACGGACGTGGTTCCTCATCAAGGATTCCGGATCGAGTTCCTTCAACAAGGACCCCAAGGGGTATTATTTCCTGACGGAGGAATACGTGAAGCTGAAGATGATGGATTTCATGATCCGCAAGGACGTCCTCAAGGGAATCGTCGACGCGATTCGCTGAGATGTCCATGGAACTCCAGGGAAAAACTATTCTGGTGACGGGGGCGTCGAGCGGGATCGGCCTCGCTCTCGCCGGGCTTCTGGCCGCCGAAAAAGTCAATCTCGCCCTGTTGGCCCGGCGGGAAGACATTCTGAAGCGGCTGGCCGAGGAGAAGAAGAACTCGGGAAGCGTCATCCTTCCGGTCAAATGCGACGTCTCCAAAAAAGAAGACATCCATAACGCCTATCAGGCAGTGAAATCCCGGTTCGGGTCCGTCGACGTCGCCGTCCTGAACGCCGGGCTGGCCTACCGGGCCGGAATGGATCATTTCAACGTCGAGGCCGGCCGGGAAATTTTCAACGTCAACGTGTTCGGCATCGTCGACTTCATCGGCGAGCTTCTCCCCGATTTCAAGCGGCGCGGGTCGGGCATGATCGTCGGAGTATCCAGCCTGGCGGATAGCCGGGGATTCCCGAGAAACGGCTTTTACAGCGCCAGCAAGTCCGCGGTGACGTTCATCCTGGACGCCCTGCGGGTCGAATTGAAAAAACAGAACATCAAGGTCGTCACCGTCAAGCCGGGATTCGTCAAGACGGCAATGACCGCCGACAACACCATTAAAATGCCGTTCATCGTTTCGGCCGAAAAAGCCGCCGCGATCATTCTCAAGGGCATCAAGAAGGAAAAGAAGTACATCCAATTTCCCTTCCCCATGTGGGCCAGCGCCAAACTCATCAAGTTCATGCCCAATTTCCTGTATGAGTCCGTCGCCGCCAAGGTAAAAAAATAAAACGTCGGTCAAGGAGGGAACGTCCATGCGTCCTCGTCTTAAAAGCATCGCTTTCACCGCCCTCGTCGTTCTCGCGGCCGGTCTTCTTCAAAGCTGCGCCACGCTGGAGCAATTCGTTTCGGCCCTTTCGAACCTCAAGCGGCTCCAATTCCGGCTGGCCGACGTTACCGATTTCTCGCTGTTGGGCATCAGTTTCGGCGGCAAATCGTCGCTGTTGGATTTCAACGCCCTTGACGGGATCAAACTCGTCCAGGGATTTTCCGGCAAGCGCCTGCCGGCGGAATTCGTCATCAACATCGAAGCCGTCAATCCCAACGACGGCACGGGCGGCTCGCCCCAGACCGTGTCCACCCTGACCGGGCTCGAAAGCCGCCTCCTCATCGACGACGTCCCGACGGTCGTCGGCAACATCGACAAGGCGATCGAGATCCCGGGCACGGGACAGAGTTCGATCATTCCCATCCGGATGTCGATTGACCTCTATGAATTTTTCGCGAACAAGGGGTATGAGGACCTCCTCAACCTCGCCCTCGGCCTGGGCGGGGCGAAACGCGACACGGCCCGCCTCGCCCTCGACGCCCAACCCACGGTCACGACCCCTTTCGGTCCGATCGTTTACCCGGGCCGGATCACGATCATCAGCAAGGAATTCCGCTAAGATAGACTGTCGGGAAGAAAGGAGACACCATGAAAAAAGCGGCTTTCGCGGTTCTCGTCGTTTCGGCTTGTGTCGCGTTCGGTTTCGGGCAGGATGTCCAGATCAAGGACCAAATGCCCTTCGTTTATGCCTACCTCGAATGCTCGGGCTCGTTTTCCCAGATTTCCGGAAAAATCGGGGAATTCATGAACGCCTACTTCGGCCAGGGATTGAACCCGTCCGAGGCTCTTTTCGCCATATACTTCAACACCCCGGGCCAGGTTCCGGAAGCCGAGTTAAAGTGGCTGATCGGGATGCCGGTTTCCGCGGACGTCACTCCCGCCGCGCCTCTCCAAAAAGGGGAATTCAAGTATCCCAAAGTCGCCTCGTGCATCCACATCGGGCCCTACGAAAAAGTCGGCGAAACCTACGCCAAGATGATGGCCTACATCTCTCAGAACGGATGGAACATCGCCGGCCCGGCGATGGAGTGGTATCTCGACAATCCGATGGCCGTTGCCCCCGAAAACCTCCGGACGGAAGTCATCCTGCCCGTCGAGAAAAAATAGCGGCCGGGCGTTTTTCTCTCGGGGACTTTTTCCGGCCGGGTCCATTGACGGGAGAGCCGCCGCATAATAAAATTCGCCGAACCAAACGGAACGGCCCGGAGAAATCAACATGAAAAACAAGAAGGCCTTGATCATCGGCGGCGGGATCGCGGGGTTATGTACGGGCGTTTACCTGCGCCGGGCCGGGTTCGACACGGAAATCCTGGAAATGCACACCCTGGCCGGCGGACTGGCGACAGCCTGGACACGGAAGGGTTACACGTTCGAAAACTGCGTCCATTGGCTCGTCGGTTCCAAACCCGGCGCCGATATGAACGCGCAGTGGAAAGAAGTGTTCGACATCGACCGCCTCCTGTTCCACAACGACGACGTTTACGAGGTCATCGAAAAGGACGGCGACCGGATGACGGTTTTCCAGAACGTGGACCGCCTGGAACGGGAATGGCTGGACAAAGCGCCTGGGGATGCCGCGGCGATCCGGGAATTCTCCGGGCTTGTCCGGAAGTTGTCCCGATTCCGGACGAATCCCGGGGATTCGTTGATTGACCGGCTCAAGTTCCTCGCCGGGGTGATTCCCTTCCTCCCAACCCTGGGCCGGTATTCGAAACTGACAATGGGGAAATTCGCCCTCAAGTTCAAGCACCCGCTGCTGCGGGAATTTTTCGGGGTCGGCCTCTCGGACCTGTCCTTCCTGGCCATCGCCTTCGCCCTGGCCTGGATGACGAACCGAAACGCCGGGTATCCGATCGGCGGGTCGCCGATAATCATCGGGCTGATCGAGGAGCGGTACAAATCGCTGGGGGGAAAGATCCGCTTCGGCGCCAGGGTCGAAAAGATTGTCGTCGAAAACGGCCGGGCGGCCGGCGTTCTTCTCGCCGGAGGCGAGCGCCTTTCGGCCGACATCGTCGTCTCGGCCGCCGACGGGCACGCCACGATCTTCGACATGCTCGAGGGAAAATACGTGAGCGATAAAATCAATAAAATTTACGCGACATACAAACGCTTTCCCTCCTATGTGCAGGTTTCCCTGGGCGTGGCCGCCGATTTTAAAAAAGAGCCGCCCTTCCTCTATACGACACCAGTCAAAACGATCGAAATCGACCCGGAAACCCGGCGCGATTCGCTGTCGATCCGCATTTTTAATTTCGACCCGACGTTCGCCCCGGCCGGCAAAACCGCCCTCGTCGCGTTTTTCACGACGACCAACGACGAATACTGGGTCGCGCTACGCCAAAACGACCGGAACAAATACGAGGCCGAAAAAAGCCGGATCGCGGCGGAAGTCATCACCGCGGTCGAAGCCCGGTTCCCGGCGGCGGCCGGCAAGGTCGAGGTCGCGGACGTGGCCACCCCCGCGACGGTCGTCCGGTACACGGGCAACTGGCGGGGCAGCATGGAGGGTTGGCTGATGACCCCGGCTTCAGGGATCAAACAGCTGCCGTCCGTCCTGCCCGGCTTAAAGAATTTCTACATGGTCGGTCAATGGATCAGCCCGGGCGGCGGATTGCCGTCGGGCCTGCTGACCGGCCGCAACGTGACCCGCCGGATCTGCAAGGACTTCGGGCTCCCCTGGAAAGCGAACTGACCGCCTCCCGGCGCGCCCGTCATCCGTTCAATCCTTGAGGCGGAAAGCGCTCTTAAATTCCTCGAATGCCTGCCTGGCGCCATCCAAGGCGTTTTGGGCCTCGAGCAGGTCCTTCTCCCCGGCCGTGCCGGCCTTGACCCTGAGTTGGACAAGTTCCCATTGAAGCTGTTTGATCAATAAATCCTGCTTCAGCAGGGCGCCTTCCACGATTCCGAGGTGATTGGAAAATCCCAGGGTCTGCATCTCCCAATCGGTGTGGCCGATTTCTTTCAATTTCTCCGGCGGGATTTTCCCCGCGGCTTCCGCCGTCAGTTTTTGGAAACTCCCGAGGCATTCCCGGATGATGTTCAGCGAAAACAATCCCCCGTCCAGGGAGAACTCCTCGTCCGTCAATTCCCCTTCCTGCCATCGGGAGGGACCGGTCGCGTTTCGTTCCGCCGGGGCCGCGGACAGAAAAACCATCACCCCCAAAATCAATCCCGGAATTAATTTCGACTTCATGATTCCTCCTCTCCTCAAGACCCGGCGATTTCCGGAACGACGGTCCGGTTCATGTAAATCCTTAATCGGATTATAACATGATCGAAGACCGCGGATTTGCTTCCTCGCATTTCCGCGCAGGGGATGAAAAGAATATAATGGAGGTCGATCGAAAACCCGAAGAGGCGGACGTTCATGACCGTTTCCAAACCCGATAACGACACCCCCCCTGTTTCGCGACGCTCCTTCCTGAAAACTTCGGCCGCCGCCGGGCTCGGCGCGGCGATCGGCGGAACCGTTCTCGGTCAAACCGGGACTCCGTCCCAAAACCAAGCTCCCGCCGCCGGCCGGCCCTCCCCCAAGCCCGAAGATCTCAAAATCGCCCTTATCGGCGCGGGCGAGCAGGGCCGGGTCCTCATGGAATCGTGCCTCCGGATCCCCGGAATCCGGATCGCCGCGATCTGCGACATCTGGTCCTACAGCCAGCAATACGCCCGGGGATATCTTCGCAAATACGGCCAGGACCCGGTCGTCTACGAGGACTACCGCGAGCTTCTGGCCAAGGAAAAAGGGCTGGCCGCGGCCTTGGTGGCCACGCCCGATTGGCTCCATGCCGAACATGCCGACGCCTGCCTGGAAAGCGGCCTTCACGTATATTGCGAAAAGGAGATGTCCAATTCCCTCGAGAAAGCCCGGACGATGGTCGAAACCGCCCGGCGCATGGGCCGGCTTCTTCAAATCGGCCATCAACGCCGGTCCAACCCGCGTTACCGGCACGCGATCGACCGGCTGATCCGTGAAAAAAAACTCCTCGGCCGGGTCAACCTGGCCTACGCCCAATGGAACCGCTCGAAGGCCGACCTGCTCGGCTGGCCGAAAACCTATCCCATCGATCCGTCCAAGCTGCAGGCCTTCGGCTACAACAACATGACCGAGTTCCGCAATTGGCGCTGGTATAAAAAATTCGGCGGCGGGCCGATCGTGGACCTCGGGTCGCACCAGATCGACCTGTTCTCCTGGGTCTTCGGATGCAACCCGGCCACTGTCTTCGCTTCCGGCGGCACGGATTACTACAAGGGCCGGGAATGGTTCGACAATGTCATGGCCGTGTATGAATTCGAGACGCCGGAGGGCACGGCCCGGGCGATGTATCAAGTGCAAACCACGACGAAATATGGCGGCTTCTATGAAGTTTTCATGGGCGACGACGGCGCGATCCAGATTTCCGAGGTCGCCCAGCGCGGCAACTGGGCTTTGCGGGAGGCCCACGCCCCCGAATGGGATTCGCTGATCAAGGAAGGGCTTCTCCTTTCCGAAGCCCCCGTCATTCAGAAGGTCGACACAAAAAATATTTTCGTCGACGTCCGGGTCACGGCCGAAGCGGGGCGCTGGCCGTTTCCGGTGGACCTGGCCAAACCCGCCCACCAGCCCCACCTGGAAAATTTCTTCGACGCCGTCCGCCGCGGCACGGCTCTCACCTGTCCGGCCTCGCTGGCTTATGAAAGCGCCGTGGCCGTACTGAAAGTCAACGACGCCGTCCGGACGAAATCGCTCGTCCGGTTCCGCCCCGGCGATTTCAAAGCCTGAACCGATGGGCACGATCAAGGCCTCCGCCCGATTCCCGCACCGAGTGCGTTCGGCCTTACTGCCGGCGGCCGTCGCCGCAGCGGCGGTGGTTCTCGGACTGACCCAAGCAGCCGCCTCGACTCCGCAAAAATGGGCCGGAAGCCGCACACCCACCGTCCACCGGATCCCCTTGAAGGACGAATACGGCCAGAAGATCGTCCCCTCGGAAAAGAATCCCCTCCCCTTCTCGGCCCGATACACGTGCGCGCCCTGCCACGACTATGAAACCGTCAAGACCGGGTGGCACTTCAACGCCGCGTCCCCGGCCGCGCCGGCGGGCCGTCCCGGAGAGCCGTGGATTTGGGTGGATGAACGCACCGGGACTCAGATTCCACTTTCCGAGCGGCCCTGGAAAGGCGTCTTCAAGCCCGGCGACCTCGGCCTTTCGGCCTGGGAGGTCACCCTGCTTTTCGGGCGTCATTTCCCCGGCGGCGGGCCGGCCGAACCGGACGCCGCGGCCATGACCCCGGAATCGCGCTGGTCCGTTTCGGGCAAGGCGGAAATCAACTGCCTCGGCTGCCACAACGCGGCCCGGGTTCAGAATCCCAGCGAGTGGGCCAAGCAGATTCTCCGGGAAAATTTCCGTTGGGCGGCGACGGCGGCCTCCGGCCTGGGCGAAGTCGGCGGCATCGCTTCGCGGCTGGCCCCAACCTGGGACATCGCCGACGGGCCCGACCCGGACGATTCCGAATGGGCCGTGGCGCCCTCCGTCAAATACGACCTGACGCTTTTCGATTCGAAACATCAGGCGTTCATCGACATCGCCTATCCGCCCCGGGATGCCGCCTGCCTGGCCTGTCATTCGACCGCGCCGGCTTCGGCGAGAAAATTCGATTTCGACGGCGACGTCCACGGCGCCGCCGGGATCGCCTGCGCCTCATGCCACCGCAACGACATCACCCATCAGATGATCCGGGGCTACGACGGGGAAGCCAAAGACAATCCGGCCCTGATCTCCGAAGATTTCACCTGCGAGGCCTGTCATCTCGGGCGCGACAAAAACAAAAAAGAACCGCCCCGCCCGGGACGGATGGGCGCGCCGTATCCTTATCATAAAGGCATCCCGGAAGTTCATTTCGAGCGGCTATCCTGCACGGTCTGTCATTCGGGGC
>JAPKZG010000009.1 GCA_026393895.1 Candidatus Aminicenantota bacterium | reverse complement strand
ATCCATCGGCATGGCCGCGGCGGCCCGTCTCTCGACGGCCGGCGGGCTGCTCGCGGAACGGGAAGCGACAAGGTTGATCAACCTGCTCAACCGGCTGGGGCTTCCCACCAAAGTCCCGGCGGGCAGGCGCCGTATTTTGGCCGCCATAAAGAAAGACAAGAAAAAGGACGGCCGGCTCATTCGCTTCATCCTGCTGCGCCGGATCGGGTCCGCCATCATCCGTCCCGTACCTCTGAACGAACTCGAGGAGGTTTTCGATGATCTGCGTTAGTCTCGCCGAAAAATCGACGGCCGAACTCCTCGCCGTCCTTCCCGAATATCCCTTCGCCGAAATCCGCCTCGACGCCGTCGACGACCTGTCCGAAAAGATGATTAAAAAAATCTTCGCCGGACATCCCCGGCTGATCGCCACCCACAGGCCCGGCCGAATTTCCGAACCGGAGCGAATCGACCTGTTGGCGGCCGCCGTTTCCGCGGGGGCCGCGTATGTCGACATCGAAATCGAAACCAACCCGGCCGGCATTCAAAAAGTCGTTGCCGCCGCCCGGGCCCATAACCGCCGGGTGATTGTTTCCTTCCACGACGAGAGCGGGACCCCGTCCCGCGACGTGTTGGAAGATATTCGACGGCGGGGATTTGCGGCCGGCGCGGATTTGGTCAAAATCGCCTGCCTCAGCCGCGGCCCCGCCGACAACGCCCGGCTTCTCGGCCTGCTTGACGACCCGCGGCCGACCGTCGTCATCGGCATGGGGGTTGCGGGAAGAATCACCCGTCTCGTCGCTCCGCTCCTGGGTTCTCCGTTTACCTACGCCTCGCCCTCGGCGGGAAAAGAAACGGCCGCCGGCCAGCTCGACGCGGATTTCATCCGCCGCTCCTGGGAGGCCTGGAAAGATGTCTGAAGCCGCCGTTTACGCCGTCGCGGGGCATCCCGTCCTCCACAGCCGGAGCCCCGAAATTTTCGAAGCCGGATTCCGGGCGGCCGGGATCTCCGCCGTTTACACAAGATTGGCGGCCCGAAACGTCGAAGAAATCAAACTCCTGGCCGATGCGTTGGACCTCAAAGGCTTGAACATCACCTCGCCGTTCAAGGAGAAGATCATTCCCTATTTGGACGAACTCCGTCCGACGGCCCGGGCGATCGGGGCCGTCAACGTCGTCGTCCGGAAAAACGGCCTCCTCATCGGCGACAACACGGACCACCTCGGCGTCGTCAACGCTCTGTCCGCCCGCGGGGTCGATCTCCCGGAGCGGAAGACCCTGGTCCTCGGCGCGGGAGGCGCGGCCCGGGCGGCCGTCTTCGGGCTTCTCCGGAAAGGATGCCTCGTCACGGTCGTCAACAGGACCGCGGCCAAAGCGGAAACGATCGCGAAACGGATGGGTTGTTCATGGAAATCGCCGGACGAACTGGAAGCCGCGGTTCGCAATTCCAATATCATCATTTCCTGCCGTTCCGTTCCGGAGAGGGCGTTCGATCCGGCCTGTCTCCGCCGGGACCATGTGATTCTGGACGCCCGTTACCAGGGGTCGCAATTGGCGGAAGACGCCGCGAAATACGCCGGCGTCGTCATCTCCGGGCGCGATTGGCTTCTCCACCAGGCCGCAGCCGGATTCGAACTCATGACCGGAGTTTCGTTCCCGGCCCGGGAGTTGGAAAGCGCTATGGCCGGGGAAGCCCCGAATCATTCCGAAAAGGCGATCGCCCTGATCGGTTTCATGGGCTCGGGGAAAAGCTCCCTGGGAAATCTCCTGGCTCATAAATTAAAGCGGCGTCATTTGGACACGGACGATATGATCGAATCGGCGACGGGGCTCACCGTCCCGGAAATATTCGCCCGCTCGGGCGAGGCGGAATTTCGGGCCGTCGAAAAAAAAATCATCCGCTCCCTGGACTTCGCCCCGGGCTTGGTCGTCTCGTTGGGCGGAGGAGCCGTCCTCGACCCGGAAATCCGGTCGATCATCAAAGCTAAGGCGCTTTCTTTCTGGATTTATGCGGACCCCGGGACGACCGCCGCGCGCGTTCCTCCGGGAAGCCGCCCGCTCCTTGAAGGAAAGCCCGCGGCCGGGGAGATCGGCGCTCTCTTCCGTTCGAGAATTCCGGCGTACGCCGCGACGGCCGACGCCGTTGTCGTCAACGGCGGCCGGCCCGAGGATCTTGAAACCGCCGCGAAAAGGATCGAAGATGAAATACGTCAATCCCTCCGTTCTTAACGGCGCGCTTGCCGCTCCACCGTCAAAAAGCCTGACGCAAAGGGCGGCCGCCGCGGCTTTCCTCAGCCCGGGGACGACCGAAATCATCAACGCGTCCTCTTGTGCGGACGCGATGGCCGCGTTCCGGTTGATTGAGGAGATGGGCGCGGAGGTCGATCGTTCCGGCGCGGAATCGGCTGAAAAAAGAATCCGGATCCACGGCGGTTCAGCCGCTCGGCGGAGACGGGTCCAATGCGGGGAGGCGGGATTGTGCCTTCGGATGTTTACGCCCATCCTGTCCCTTTTCGAAGGACCCGTCACTCTGGAGGCCTCCGGCTCGCTCCTCAACCGGCCCATGGGAATGATGGAAAAACCGCTTTCCGATCTCGGAGGCCGGGTCGAGACCAGGGAGGGTCGTCCTCCGGTCACCGTGTGGGGACCGATCCGGGGCGGACGGACGGAAGTCGACGGATCGGTCAGCTCGCAATTTCTGAGCGGGCTCTTGCTCGCTCTGCCGCGCGCCGAACAGCCGAGCGAAGTCGCGGTTAGAAACCTGAAAAGCCGTTCCTACGTGGAAATGACGCTCGGCGTCATCCGGGCATTCGGCGGCGTCGTCGAAAACGCGTCGGACTTGTCTTCGTTCCGGGTTCCCGGCGGCCAGGTTTACCGGGCGGGCACGTTCCGGGTCGAAGGAGATTGGTCGGGAGCGGCCGCTCTGCTGGCCGCGGCGGCTCTTTCCGGCCGGGTTGAAGTGTCCGGGCTCGACCCGGATTCGCTCCAACCCGACCGGGCCGTCCTTTCCGCCCTGGAGGCGGCCGGGGCCAGGGTCGGTGTTTCGAAAAACCGGATTTCCTGCGAACGCGCGGATTTGCGGCCGTTTGAGTTTGACGTCGGCGAATGCCCCGACCTCTTTCCCACGTTGGCCGCCCTGGCCGCGCGGTGCGCGGGAACGAGTGTCATCCGCGGAATCGAACGCCTCCGGCACAAGGAAAGCGCCCGCGATCATGTCGTCCGGGAGGAATTTTCCAAAATCGGGGTCGAAGTCGAAATCTCCGGCGGCGCCGTCCGAATCCGGGGAGGCCGCATCCGCGGCGGGCGGGCCGACGCCCACGGAGATCACCGGATCGCCATGACCTTGGCCCTGGCCGGGCTGGCCTCGGAGACCGGCGTCGGGATTTCGGGCACGGATTGCGTGGTCAAATCCTACCCGGAATTTTTTAAAGATCTCAGGCGGTTGGGAGGACGCATCTCATGAACAGTTTCGGAAGATTGCTGAGGATTGAAATTTTCGGTGAATCCCACGGTCCGGCCGTCGGGGTCATGGTCGACGGCTGCCCGGCCGGAATCGAAATCACGCCGGAGGACTTCGCCGCCGATCTCGGCCGCAGAAAAGGAGGAAGGCCCGGAACGACGGCCCGGGTCGAAACCGACGAACCGCGTCTTTTAAGCGGCGTCCGCGGCGGCCGGGCGACCGGGGCGCCTATGTTGATCCTTTTTGACAACGCGGACGTCCGTTCCGAAGACTACAAGGCCATGGAAACGCTTGCCCGGCCCGGCCACGCCGATTTCACGGCCCATCGGAAATTCGGCGGCTTCGCCGATGACCGCGGGGGCGGCCATTTTTCGGGGCGGCTCACGGCCGGAATCGTCGCCGCGGGCGTCGTGGCGAAAAAAATCATCCGACCGGTTTCCATCGGGAGCGCGATTCTCTCCTGCGGCGGGTCCACGGATATCGAAAAGACGGTCGCGGCCGCCGCGGCCGACCGCGATTCGGTCGGCGGTGTGGTGGAATGTACCGTTCGGGGTCTGCCGGTCGGACTGGGGGAGCCGTTTTTTGATTCCTTCGAATCGACGCTCAGCCATCTCGTGTTTTCCATCCCCGGGATCAAAGGCATCGAAATCGGCGACGGGTTTCGCGGCACGGCCGCGCGCGGAAGCGAATTCAACGACGTCCTCGTCGACGCTTCCGGCCGCACCCGGACAAACCACGCGGGAGGGATCAACGGCGGCCTGACCAACGGCAACGACTTGGTCTTCCGGGTCGCCGTCCGGCCGACGCCCACGATCGGGCGCGAACAGGAGACGATCGACCTTGAGACGGGGCGGCCGGCCGTCCTTGCGGCCGGGGGGCGGCACGACGTGTGTTTTGCCCTGCGCCTCCCCGTCATTCTCGAAGCGGCGGCCGCGCTGGTCGTCGCCGACTTCCAGCTCATCGCCCGAAGCTATCGGCAAAATGGAGGATTGAAATGAATCTCGAGGACATCAGACTGAAAATCGATGAAACCGATTTCGAGCTTCTCAAGCTGATCGAAGAACGCATGGAGTGGGCCCTCCGGACCCGCCGGCTGAAGCCCGCCGCCGCGGACCCGGAACGAGAAAAGGAAGTGCTGGAGAACGCGGCCGGCGCCGGAATGCATCTCCTCCGGCCCGAGTTCAACCGGGATCTTTTCGAACGGATCCTGGCCGAGAGCCGGCTTCTCCAGAATCGAAATCTCCTCCTGGTTGGGTTCCAGGGAGAGCACGGCGCGTTCAGCGAGGAAGCCGCCCGGGCGTACTTTCCGGACCAGGCCACCCTTCCCCATCCCGAGTTCGAAGACGTTTTTGGAGGAACGGAGGAGGGGACGCTCGATTACGGAGTAGTCCCGGTCGAGAACACCCTGGGCGGGGCCGTGACCCGGATCAACGAGCTTCTGCTCCGGACGCCCCTTCACGTCGTCGGCGAAATCAACGTCCGCGTTCGGCACTGCCTGTTGGCCCTGCCGGGGACCGATCCCAAGGACATCAAGGCGGTCTATTCTCATCCGCAGGCCCTTGCCCAATGCCAGGGGTTTCTGCGACGCAATAATCTGGAAGCCCGGCCGTTCTACGACACGGCCGGGGCCGCCCGGATGCTCTTCAAAGACAGACCGCAGGCCGCCGCCGCCGTCGCCGGCGAACTCTGCGCGGACCTCTACCACCTGGAGATCATCAAGTCCGGCATTGAGGACCGGGAAACCAACGTCACCCGGTTCCTGGTCCTGGGCCGGGAACCTCTTCGGGAGGGCGGGAACAAGTGTTCCATCGTTTTCACCGCGGCCCACGAAGCCGGCTCCCTCTACCGCGTCCTCCGCATCTTCGCCGAAGCCGGGATCAACCTGAGCCGGATCGAATCGTTCCCCTGGCCTGCCGACCCGTCCGGCTACGCCTTTTTCCTGGATTTTCACGGTTCTCCGAACGACTCGGCCGTCGCGGGGGCGCTGGAACAACTTAAAACCGCGGCCCGGACGTCGCGGCTTCTCGGCTGTTACAAGGAAGCTCAAACATGAAAATCGTCGTTCTCGGCTTCGGTCGGATGGGATCATGGATGGCCGAGGAGCTGGCCAAGTCGAATGACGTGTTCGTCTATGACGAGGACCCGGGCAAAACGCGCCACCGCGTCGCCGGTTTCTCCATCATCGGACGCCGCGAGGACATCGCCGGGCTGAAACCAGACATTTTGGTGAACGCGGTCGACCTGGCCCGGACCGTGGAAGCGTTCCGATCCGTCGAAAAACTCCTGCCGCGGGATTGCCTCATTTGCGACCTCGCCTCGATCAAAGGATCGCTCCCCGATTATTATCGTACCTGCCCGTTGCGGTTCGGTTCATGCCATCCCATGTTCGGGCCGACATTCGCGGACCCGGCCTCACTCGGCGAGGAGAGCGCCGTCATCATCAGCGAGTCTCACCCGGAAGCCGCCGCCTTCCTGGACGAATTCTTCCGAGGAAAGGGCGTCCATATTCGGGTCTGTTCGTTCGATGAACACGACCGGATGATGGCCTACTCCCTGACCATGCCGTTTGTCGCGTCCATGGTTTTTGCGGCATGCCTCGACCGGCCGTCCGTTCCGGGCACGACCTTCAAGCGGCACCTGGCCGTCGCCGAGAAGCTGCTCGGCGAAGACGACGGCCTGCTGGCGGAAATTCTCTTCAACGCCCATTCCTTGCCCCAATTGGAAAAGATCACCCAACGGCTGGAATTTCTCAAGCACATCATCGGGGAACGGGACGACGAGGAAGCCCGCCGGTTTTTCGCGGGACTGCGGGAGAACGTGTCGCGGCTTAAATCGGGGACAGGTTACTCATTCCCCGATTAGAAATCGGGGAATGAGTAACCTGTCCCCAGATTCCCCCAGGGGGCGGCACGCACTCAACCCCGAAATTACTCAATCGTTGTCGGCGCTCGACGTGGAGAATACTAAAGGCGAGGCGGAGAGGGCCGTGCAGATCTTTATCGCGAACTACGAAATTATCGATCGGATCATTGACCTTCTCCATCTCGCGTTAGCGACCGAGAAACCGCCACCTTCGCGTGTCTTCAAGTAGATCGTGTTCGCTGCGTCCGGATTGAAAAGCGCGAAAGAAAGCTTTTCTTCAGAGCTTCATGTTTTTAACCACGGTTTTTTTAAACTGGGACGGCGTCATTTCAATGAAGTCTTTAAAAGCCCTGTTAAATGCGCTTTTAGAATTGAATCCGACCTCATAGCCGATTTCAAGAATCGATGTCTGATTTGCCTCAGGAGATAACAATATTTTTTTTGCTTCCTCAACTCGATATTTGTTGATGAACGCATGAAAATGCAGCCCCAAATGCTCATTGATAATTTGCGAGAGGTTTCGCGGGCTCGTGGACAACTGCTTGGCCAATGAATTTAGAGAAACATCGGCATCCTTATAAATCTTTTTCACTTCGACCAAATAAAGCATTTTTTTCAGGTATTCCTTGGCTTCTTGCGGATCCAGAGATGAGCCGACGTATTTTCTTTTCATTTTTAGAAAGAAGAGGTATTTTTTAACAGAAAAATAAAGAAGAACGGCAACAAGCACAACGCCCAAAGGGAAGCTAATTTTAAAAATCAGTGTTTGGTAATATTTCGGTTCGATATCAAAATCAAAAAAGGCGCCGGTATTATTCCAAACGCCATCGCTGTTGCAGGCGATAACTCGGAATCGATAAGAACCCGGAGGAAGACCTTTATAGGAAACAACGCGGCGTGTGCCGGCATAGACCCATTGATCGTCCAGATTTTCCAATTTATATTTGAAAAAAGTTCTTTTGGGCGCTACGAAGCTAAGCCCCGTATAATATATGTCAATGTTTCCTTTTCCCGGCGGCACAACGGCTTTTTTGCCGACATCATTAGAAATTCCATTGATAATCACGCTTTTAATTTGCACCGGAGGGGGAAGCGTATTGATCCCGATGTTTTCCGGATCCACAACCGAAACACCTTTGGTCGTTGAGAACCAGAGCCTCCCATCCCGGGTCTTCCAGCCCGACGGTTGATTCGCCCCGTTGCACTCGATGCTTTTCATGCCATCATCGATGGTAAACAAGGAAGGAGATAGTCGTTTAATCTTTCCCTTGACGAAATCATCCAGATCGCTTCGTTTCACGTAAAATATGCCATGGTTGGAACTCATCCATAAATAATTATTATGGTCTTCAAGAATACAGTAAATTGTGTTGTCGGGAAGCCCTTGCTTTTTGCCGATCACCGTAAACTTGCCCTGCCGGAAACAGTTCAGGCCGCCGCCGTAAGTCCCAATCCATAAGTTTCCTTCCTGATCTTCATGAATGGCCAAGACATTGTCGTCAGACAAGCCTTCCTCTTCACGAAAAACCTGGATTTTGCCGTCTTTAAAAAGGCAGAGGCCGTTCCCCCATGTCCCGATCCATAAGTTTCCCCGACTGTCTTTGAAAATCGTATTCACCCGGAATCCCAAATTCGCGGATAAAACAAACCGCCCGTTTGAAAAACGATGCAAGCCGCCACTGTCGGTTCCGGCCCACAAATTTCCCGAAGAATCCAAATAGAGGGCTCTTACGAAGTTATCGGAAAGCCCCTCTTGCGTGGTGAAAACATCGAATTGCCGATTCTTCATTACGACGCGATTGACTCCGCCACCCAAGGTGCCAAACCACAAGCAGCCGTTGGGATATTCGGAAATGGAAACTACAAAATTATCGGACAAACCGTCGCGTTTGGTTATGGACTCAAATCGAACATCTTTTACATTAGAATAGTTAACGCCGGACCCCATGGTGCTAACCCAGAGGGTTTCCTGGCTGTCTTCGAAAATCGCATAAACATTTTCATTGGACAATCCATTTTTCTTCGTATACGTCGTTATCCGTGTATCTCGCAGGGCGTTGAGTCCTCCGCCATCCGTGCCTATCCATAACGTGCCTTCGTTATCCTCATAAAGGGCTCCAATGGCATTGCTACTCAAGCCATTCTGGCTGTTGAAAGATAAGAGGCGACTCTCTCCATTTTTCAGAACATGAAGGCCTCCCCCATAAGTGCCGATCCATAAATCGCCTTCCCGGTCTTCTAAAAGACATCTGACATAGTTTGTGGAAAGTCCGTTTTTTGTGCTGTAAAAAGAAGATTGATTTCCTTGGTATCGGCCTAGACCTGATTCTTCCGTGCCGATCCATATATTTCCTATTCGATCTTCAAGGAGTGCACAGATTTTCAGGCCGGCCAGGCCTTTATTTATAGACTCATACCGGTTTTCTCTTTTTTCAACCATGAATAAGCCCGATCCTCTCGTGCCCACCCAAACGCGGCCGAGCTGATCTTCGACGAGAGCTCTGACGTTGTGGCCGTCAACCTTCTCCTCTAGTTGTATTGGGGATAGCTTTCCTTCCCAGAAGCGGTTGAGGCCGTTCCTCGTCCCGATCCACATGGCGCCGTCGCGTGTTTTCAAAATGGCCCAGACCTCATCGCTTAAGAGGCTGTTCTTCTTTGTTAAAACATCAAAGGTCCCGTTTTGAAAGCGAACAATACCGCCACCCCGGGTGCCGATCCACAGGACCCCATTATTGTCCATTTCCATCGACAGGATAAAATCGTTGAGCAGCGCCGGCGTGTTTTCTTTGTTAAAAACATCGAAATCAATCCCGTCAAAGCGGGCTAGGCCGGTCTCGGTTCCCAGCCAGATATATCCTTCAGGGGTCTGGGTAATACAACTGACAGAATTCATGGGAAGCCCGTCGTCCGCAGTCCAAACATTATGCCGGAGTAATTCCATGGATTTTCTGGGATTTAGAGCAAAGAGAACTCCTGCCTGAAGGAGAATGGATAACCACAAAACGGCTTCCAACGCAAACTTTCTCATTGTTTTTTTAATTATAATCAAAATTAACAATTTTTAAAATCTTGCCGGGGAATTGAGGCCGTCTCCGCTTTGCCGAATGATAGAGGCTTCTGCCTAGCACATGTGAGCTTGCCCACCTTCACTAGCGCGAGTTCAACATCCGAAAACATCCCAACTCCCGACAAAAATAGTCCTGATTCATGCAGTGATACTCTTTTTCTTTTTTCAGGGGCGAAATATCCGGGAAATAAATTGAACTCATTCATGAAAAAGGTCGACTGACAAGTTGATTAAGCTTATAAAAAATGACGTTAACGTGAAAAATTTAAGGAAAAAAAGAGGTCACATGTACAAAAAATTGAGAATTTTTGCTTTGCTGTCGATTTGCATCGTAGGGCTGGCGTTTTCTCAAGTGGGCTTGACAGGAAATATCCGGGGGACCGTAACTTTATCCCCTGATGAAACCGTCCTTCCCGGCGTTTCCGTTATTCTCAAGTCACCTGCGCTTGTCCTGAAGCAACTCGAAACCGTGACCAATGAAAGCGGGGCCTATCGCCTTCACTCCCTGCCGCCCGGTCTCTACGAAATCACCTTTGAAATGGCCGGCATGGATACGGTCGTCCGCCGAGAGATCAGCGTCTCGGCCGATGTCACCGTCACGCTTGACGTGAAAATGCGGCCCGCGACTTTGGAAACCTCGATCGTTGTCGAGGCGAATGCTCCCATTTTGGATCAACAAACCACGGCGGTCAATACGGTCCTGTCGGCGGAGTTTATCAGAGCTATTCCGACGCAACGAAATCTCGATTCGATGATGAACATGGCCCCCGGAGTGAACGGCAATGTCTCCATGGGAGCCGGAGCGCGCGATAACAACTACAATATGGACGGCGTGAATACGAACGATCCCGAAACGGGAACCAATGCGGCCGCTTTTAATATCGATATAGCCGAGGAAATTTCCGTTCTTACAGGAGGTGTTCGAGCCGAACATGTTGGAGGAGCAGGGGCCGTCATCAATGTCATCACCAAATCCGGCGGCAACGCGTTCAGCGGGACCCTGACGGGCTACTATACGAATGATAAATTGTTAGGCGATAACACTAAAAAATATCCCGATTTGGCAAAGCCGACAGGGAATAAATTTGAGATTGAGCCTGGATTTACGCTGGGGGGCCCGATTCTAAAAGATAAACTGTGGTTTTTCACATCTCTGAATTATTATAAAAACGAGGAGCGAATCGCCGGATTCCCCGCCCTTTCAGCCACCGAAATTCTACAGCCGCAAACCCGTTTGACGCCCTATGTCAAATTGACCTTCGCCTCAAACCAAAAGAATCGATTTCAAGCAACCTTCAGTTACGATGCGGGAAAGACAAATTATAGTGATGCCGTGTGGTGGCGGACAGCCGAGGCGACTTCTAATCTTGAAGAAAAAACCACCGCTGTGGCGCTTCACTGGAATCACACTTTCAACTCTTCCTTTTATACGAACTTTTCAGTGGCGTATTTTAAGGTGAAGTTGGATTGGGTCAATAACGGACAAGGAACAAGCTATTGGGATGCGGCCAATGAAGTTCAATACGGATCCGAAGGCCAGGACGATTTAAACGATCGTCAGAGATTTCAGGCCGACGTTGATGGGACTCTTTTTAAAGATGACTTCTTGGGCTCACATGAAATCAAATTTGGCGTCCAATTTCAAAGAGCTTTCTGGATCAGGGAAATCAACGTCTATGGTCAAGACGATGGCTATGGGCAACACCTGGGTTGGGTGGACATTTATCCCGGCAATTGGCGCGATCGCTACTGGTGGGCCGATTTCCTTTCCAGAGTTGATGTGCAAAAAATCGGTTTCTTTTTCAGTGATGCCTGGGCTCCCATTAAGCGCCTGACTTTGTCTTTGGGTTTACGTTATGATCTCGATTCGACCATTTTTCCCAAAAGCACAGACACGTCGCAAATGTCGGCGCCTTCCGGAGATTTCGGCTATATCGGTTCTCCCGGCGACACCTGGAACATGATCGTTCCGGAGACCATAACGGCTTATTCCTGGAAGAATTTCTCCCCTCGGTTAGGCTTGATTTTCGACGTAACCAATGACGGAAAAACATTCCTGAAGGCTAATTATGCCCGTTATACGGCGCCGAACTACTCGTTCTATGCAGCCTACCTTAACCCGGTGAATTGGGTTGGTTACTGCGATGGGATCGATCCCGACGGCAATGTTTATGCCTTGTGGTGGACGAGGGTGCCGGGAACCAATACCCGAGCCGGATACAAGGATCACAAATTGGAGGCTCCCAGATCCGATGAATTTTCCGTCGGCCTTGAAAGAGAAATTTTCGATGATTGGTCCGTCATGCTCAGATATACCCGGCGCTGGGACCGCAAATTAATCGAAACCGCTGACGCCAGCCAATTGGATCTTGATGAATTGATGAATAGTGGAAGGTATATTTGGACCAATTGGACACCCTACACTTTTACAGATCCCAGGACGGGTAAGCAATTGACCGCCTGGAGTCAAAACGCGTATCGAGCGTCACAGAATTACATTATCAATCCTCCGGATGCCAAACGTGATTATAAGGGTTTCGAAATATCGTTGAAAAAACGATTCTCCCATGGATGGGAACTCCTTTCCTCTTATGTTTACAACGATTCCCGGGGAATGATGGACAATTATTTCAGCGTATATGATTCTATTTCCCCGTTCTACAATGATCCTAATGCTCATGAAAACGCTTATGGTCACCTGCCGGCGGAGACGCGTCATGAATTCAAGCTCTTTGGCCTAATTAATGGGCCCCTGGGCATTAATGTCAGCGGAAGTTTCAGATACTTGAGCGGGAATCCCTATACACGTAGAGTCAATCCAAGAGATTTAGGCGTTGCGGCCGTGCGGTCGAGCACTTGGGTGTTCGCAGAACCGAGGGGTTCCTCGAGGCTGAACAATCGTTTTCTGGTTGATTTAAGGCTGGAAAAGAGATTTCAAATGAGCAACTCTATTGCCATCAGCGCATTCTGCGATATTTTTAATCTCTTGAATGACGACGCGATAGATAGCATTCAGACCGACGACGCTTCTTGGACGACGTATAATGAAGTCTTCGGGTTGGAATTTCCTAGATATTTCAGGCTGGGTGCCCGCATCGAATTTTAATTCATCCTTTTCCTTTTTACGGGGAGAGAGAGCGTTCAAAGGGCCCTCTCTCCCCTTTTCCTTCCGATTGATTCCCCCCGCCGTTTGGCATATAAAAGAAACGATTCGGCTCGACACGGGAGGGACGGATGATCATTCATCAAAGCGGGAAATCTTTTTTTCCGGGGATCGGCGCAACGCTCGTTCTCGGCGTAGTCTTGGTCATGTCGGCCGTTTTCTCTTTTTCGGAACCGAGAGGCGGCGGCACCATTCAAGATCGGAGCGAACAAATCGCCCAAATCCGCGAGCTTTACGCCCAAATCCAGGACCGGATCTCAATCGCCGTCAAGGAAGCGGAAGGCGGCAGCCCGCCGGAATTTTACAGCACGGAAATCTTCGTCAACAGGCATAACGGTTCCTGGCGGGCTTCGGGAACCTATTCGAAGAAGACCGTCTTCTGGTATACGGACCAGCCCGAATTCGCCCGCGAGGAACCCGGCGGGGAACTCTCGGTTTTGGCGAAAATCGAAATCGACGAAATCGTCGCCGTTCGCGCCTATCACCGGGAATATCTATTTGACCAGGGAAAACTCGTTTTCGCTTTCATCAAGAACCCGAGCGAGACAGGGACGACGGAGGAATTCCGCTACTATTTCAGCGACGGCGCTTTGATCCGCTATATGGAAGGACAACGCATCGTCGAGTCGAATCCCGGCACGGCGGCGCTCGAAGCGGAAGTTAAAACGCTCCAGACCCAGTTTCTTTCGACGTTTTAATCCGTTCCTTCGGGGACGCAGCCCCTAAGCTGTGTTATCCCACAGCCCAATGACTACCCCCTGACCAACGTTCAACTATCAGCTTGGTCAATAATGCTCCTACTATCAACGCGACCCAGAGAAAACCATAGAGCAACGCCGAAGAGAGAACGTTATCTGCTCCGGGCGTGTTTTGAACCCAATTAACGAAGACATCATGCACGTAATGGAAAATGATCGCGGGTAATAGGGAACCAGTCTTGAGAACCACGTAGACGAATAGCAGCCCCATAAAGAAAAGACTAATTAAGTCAACGGCCACCTCAAGACTTGGGACGCTCAAGTGCATCATGGCAAAAAGAAAGGCCGACAACAACACCGCCCTACGACGTGGATAGAGACGCATAAACAACGCTAGAATAATGCCGCGAAAGAAGACTTCTTCCCAAATACCGCGTGTCAAACCCTTCACCCAGCGAAGCGCTGGAATAGTTGACCAATCGATCGCAAAATGGCCGGTTAACAACGATGCCAAGAAAATGCTTGCGAGAGTCAGAAGGGCTAACAACAGCCCCAGCAAAATATTGCGAGCGAGAGGCTGTGCTGGAAGCAATCGTATGTCACGGCAATACTCTTGGAAAGCTTTGCGTCCGTTCGGCAACCCCAATACAAAAGGCATCAGACACAGGGCCACCATCCCTAAACTGAAGAACAACAACAGAGGCGGAAGAATTTTTCCCGCCGGGATTAATTCCAACGCGCATAAGCCAGCAAATCCCACCGCTGTCAGGACAATGGCAATCCTAGGATGATTGGCCAAAGGTGAATTGAATGTTGCTTGTGTCTGATTATTAGTGGTCACGATTTCTTCTCCTGAAACCAGATCGCTAAACGAAAGTTAAGCGGCCCAATGTCAGCGGTGACTGGCGGTGAACCCGCAGCGGGTTCATCGTAAATGTCAACCGCCGGGCCACGCCAAATCCCTCACGACCCGTCGCCTACTCATCCGCAAAATACCGTCGCTTGATGCTGTGTTCTGAAGCCGCCTCGAATTGGACAGGCACCCATTTCCGCCAGTCTTCGAAGAGATTCTGCGGCTTCCAGGTATTGAACGCCGCCGATCCGAATTGTCGGATATGACGCGCTACAGACTCACGGAAACGGTGATGCGCGAAGATGCGCATAAACTCGCCAAAATAGATATCCGCGACACGCTTGTCGCCGCGAATGACCATCATGTGTTCATCGTTACTGTTCACGCTCGCCTCGCTCCAGTTGGCGGAACCGGTGAGCGTCACCGGCTTGGGGCCGAGTGGATCGATAAGCATGAACTTCGTATGCACCCAGTTGACGTTGACACCGATGGGGCTGGATTCCTGGTGCCAGCCGTCGATCCAGTCCACAAAGACGCGTTCGCCCAGGGCCATACCGATATTGGAGTGCCCGCGGATACGCTGGATATCTGCAATCGCCGCCGCACGCGAGGCCTGATTGCCGCCGTTTACGTATTTGTCCAGCAGGCCGAATCGCAACACCCCGTCGTTCTTGTCGAATACGGGCCGAAAGTCCTTGACGATGCCAAAGGGGAAGGTCATGAACAGCGGTTTGCCCGGCGCGTTAGCGAGGTCTATCCACCAGTCGAATACGTCCCGGCCGCGGTGAGGCGAAAACACCGGAGTGAGTAGATCGGAATCATCGTCCGGTGGGAGAACGTTTTTGGCTTCGGCCCAGGACTTGAGTTCATCCGCTTCCGGATCCGGCTCCAACGCGGTCCAGTATTCGAGGAAAGCATTGGCCACGTCGCGGTCGTGAATGGCGTGGCCTACGTTGAGCTGGCCATGCAACGCATTACGGCTTAAGTTCGTGGAGCCTATCCAGACTGAGACGGGCTTCCCGTTCTTGCTGAGCACGATGAACTTGTTGTGCATCAGCTTGGCATTCTTGCGAGGCACGCACAGCGAGCGGATATCCGCCTCGTCGATCTGCTCGTCGTTCGCCATACCGGTTTCGTCATCCTTGGCGTGGTAGATGATTTTCACGTCGGCACCGGCATCGGAGGCGGCCTTAAAGGCCGCAAGCGCAACGGGCCATTTCAGCTCGTAGATAGCTGCCCGCAGGCTGGTGGTACTGTCCTTGGCTTTGGCGATAAAGCCGAGCAGCGCAGGCAGGAGATCGCGCGTCAGCCACGCATATGCGGGTGGGCCCGCCTCGTCAAGCGTCAACCCCGGGAAGCGTTTCGTGAATGCTTGCGAAGCTATAGCGCCCCGGTTGAAGTGGACATCGTGCTTGTCACCTGTCAGCGGCTCCGTATCGATGGTTATGATGGTCGCCGCCTTTGCGGTCAACGCGCCCGGGTTGCCGTACATGGGAATGACGCGATAACGATAACGATAGCCGGGCTTTGCCGAATAGTCCGCCCATTGAAATGCCTGGAACGGATGCTCGTGACTGCTGGCATCTTCTATGCCGGTGGCCGGCCGGATGCTGGCAAAAGTCTTATTGCCTCGCAGCCAGATGGTTTCGTCCTCCGTGAGATCGGTTCTCTGGATCGCAAAACCCATGAGCCCCTTCGCGTCGGATTCCTTCATATTGAGCGCCAGAAAGACAACATGTGTCCCGCTGATCGCCCGGACGGTCACAAACCCCGATTCCTTTTTTCTCATATGTGTCCTCTCCTTCTTTCGCTGATTAGCTGAGCATTAACGATCGACATGAGCGGCGGCTGGAGGCGGGCGAAGCCTGCCGGAAGCGATCCGCTCGATGGAGGGGTTAGGCAGTTAAAGGGTAGCGTCCCCTTTAATTCCCCGAACTAGACCTGTCCTGTCCTATTTGTTGCAAGTTGGGCAACTTATTTCTGTTGCTACGTCCATCTTCCCCATGCCATGGCACCTCACACAAAGGTGTCCGAGAACTTTTCCTGATCCTTCACACATCGAGCATTTTTCCTTTACATTCACGACGATGTGTCCCTTACCCTTGCAGGTAGGACAATTGGGATTCTTCCGTTTCATTTCTTCCTCCTTCTTCATTCGGTTTCCATAGCCGAACAATGTTTATATGGATCCATATATAAACCAAAATTCTGCAATAAGGGCCGTATAAGACGCCTGCGAAACGAGTATCGGGTCGGTCATAACTAATGAAATATCATACAGTTGCGTCGAAGTACGATTCTTATCAAGGTGAATGAATTGAGATTATCACCCTGATTCAAAAGAAGTCAAGATCGTGAGCGACGGCCTATTTCCTTCCCATCATTTCGTCTCTCGCCGCTTTGTACGGCGTCCCTTCCCGCCAGTTGGGAAATTTCCCGGTCATGCTCAAGGCGTATCCGACTTCGAAATAAATTTTTAAATCGTCCATCATTCCCTCGAAGTTCCAGAGATCGGGCCGGTATTCGTCGGACGGCTGATGATAATGTTCCCGGGTCCATTTCTCCGCTTGGTCAAGTCCCCATTGCCTTCCGTGTTCGACGCTGTCGACGCCTTTGGAAATATAGAGCGACGGAAGGCCGGCCTTGGCCAAGCTGAAATGATCCGAACGGAAATAGCCGCCTTTCTCGGGGGTCGGATCCGGGACGACGTAGCGGCCGTATCTTTGAATGATCTCCCCGGCCAGATCATCGAGTTCGGACATTCCAAAGCCGACGACGGTTATGTCTTTCATCTTCCCGAATATATTGAAGGCATCCATATTGATCGCCCCCGCCGTCTTGTTCAAAGGGAAAAGGGGATGACCGGCGTAAAAGGCGCTGCCCAGTAAGCCTTGCTCTTCGCCCGTGACGGCCACGAACAAGATCGATCGCCTTTGGCGTTGCGGAAGCCGGGTAAAGGCTTCGGCCAGTTGAAGCAAGGCCGCCGTGCCCGTCGCATTGTCAACCGCGCCGTTGAATATTTTGTCCCCCGGCCTGGCCTCGTTGACGCCGAAATGATCCCAATGGGCCATATAAATCACATACTCGCCGGCCAGATCGGACCCCGGCCAGAGAGCGACGACGTTATGGGACAGGGTGTGTTCGACCGCGTTGCGAAAGGACAGGTTTATTTTCAATCCCAAGTCGACCGCTTTGAAGCCTCGGCGCGCCGCCGTCGCGGTCTCCTTCTCATAATCGAGCCCGGAAAGGGCGAATATCTTCCTCGCCGATTCCTGAGTCACCCAGCCCTGAAAGGAGCAGACGGGCATATCGGAACCGTCTTTGTCGAGCTGGAATTGCGGGCCCGACCATCCGTTGCGGACGACGTCATAGGGATAGCCGGCCGGCTCGGTCTCGTGGATGATGACGACGCCGGCAGCTCCCTGCCGTGCCGCCTCTTCAAATTTGTACGTCCACCGGCCGTAGTAGGTCATGGCCTTTCCGGTGAAAAGAGCGTTATCGCCGGTGGCAAAGCCGGGGTCGTTGACCAGAACGAAGACCGTCTTGCCCTTGACGTCGAGCCCCGCGTAGTCGTTCCAATCATATTCCGGCGCGACGATTCCGTAACCGGCAAAGATGAAATCGGAACATCGGACGTTAATGGTTTCCTCGAGGCGCGAAGTTCCGGCGACAAAATCATCCGCAAATTTCAAAATCAGCGCTTGGCCGTTGCCGGAAACGGCGAACCGGAAGGACGCCGGATCGGCCGTGATCTTGACCATGGGGACGTCCTGAAAATAACCGGCGCCGTTTCCCGGTTTCAATCCGATGGCTTTGAATTGCTCGGCCAAGTAGCGAATCGTCTTTTCCTCGCCTTGGGTCGCCGGCGCGCGTCCCATAAATTCATCGGAAGCCAGAGTCTCAACCCGGCTTTTATATTCATCCAGATTCAGGCTGTTTAAAGCGGGTTTGATGTTTTCATCGCCGGCGTACCCCCCGGAACAAAATAACAGGACGAACGCCGACGACAGCCGCCAAGTTCTTCTTTTCATGACTGCCTCTCCTTAATTTTTTTCTTCGCGTTTATTCTCTCATATTCTTTAATATTCAATTCCCTTTGATTCTCCCAATTTCGCAGACCGGTTCCCCTTTCGAGATCGGGGGCGTGTTGATGATGTAAAGAAGGATTCCGCTGAAAGGAGCCCTCATCTCCTCCGTCACGTTCCCGAGAAAATCCGTCACGGTTCCGATTTTTTGTCCTTCGACGACATCATGTCCCATCTCGGCCAGAGGATAAAACAGTCCGTCCCCGTTGGAGGTCATGACTTCGAACTTATCGATCCAGACGGGGTCGGTGACGGGTTCGGGCTTCCCCTCGATCATCCCGAAGTGTCTCATGACGCTCAAGGAGCCGTTGATATTGCGGGCAACGAACTCTTCATCCGTCCGGCCCAGAAAACCCGCTTCCGTCGTGATGGACGGTTTCCCCCCGAGGATGGCCGTGTTTCCGAAATATTTCGAATCCGCCCGGTCTTTGCTCTTGGTATCATCAATGATGATGTGGCGGAGGCCGAAAGCCAGAGCCATCTTCTTCGTCTCTTCGTTGAGGGCTTTATCCTCGCTGATCATCCAGTAGGTGTAGGGAATCAGCGCCTCATTCGCATCCCCGCAATGCAGGTCGATCAGGCAGTCGCTCTTTTGGATAATTTCTCGGTTGAGAACAGCAGCGATTCGCGGCGAAAGCGTACCCCCGTCATCCCCGGGAAAGACGCGGTTCAAATTTTTCCAATCGAAGGGATTATAGTAAACCGTCCTTCTTTGGAAACTGGGCAGGTTGGCGATATGAACAAGGACAAGGGTGCCTGTGAGTTTTTTCGGATCGATGATCTGCTTCAGGCGGTAGAGAGCCAGAATGGGCGGATACTCGGCCCCATGAATCCCGGCGACAAGAGCCAGGATCGTCCCCTTCTGTCGGCCATGGATAATCGTGACCGGAATGCGCGTCCCGACACCGTCCTTTTCCGCCACGTCCAGATATCCGGAAACCGTCTCGCCCGGAAGAGCTTTCATTCCCCCCAGAATGAAAGGACCGGCTTGATCATCCGCCGCGACGGCGAGAATGGAAAATATCAATATTCCGGCCGCCACTAAGACAAATCGTTTGGAATTTTTTTTAACAGGCATTTCAGCCTCCTTTTTTGAAAAGATTTTTTTTTGCGCGCGGAGAAAATCCTTCCCGTCAAGCATGGAATTAGTGTATCACCCGCGAAGTGAAAGTTCTAGGTGGATAGCCCTGCTATCCGCCTTGAGTCCTTGACATTCGACCGGGAATCTATATCCTGGTAAATAGATAGGAATAATCTATCCGGGATCGAACGCCCGCGTCTCCAAACCGCTCGGGCTTAAACACAAGGAGGGAACGATGACCGGAATAGCAAGGAACATCACGGAACTCGTGGGAAACACACCGCTTGTCCGGCTCAATCGCCTGACCGAGGGCGCCCGGGCGACCGTAACTCTAAAACTCGAATTCTTCAATCCCCTGTCCAGCGTAAAGGACCGCATCGCCCTGAGCATGATCGAAGCGGCCGAGGCGCAGGACGCGATCGCCGGAGACACGGTGCTGATCGAACCGACCAGCGGCAACACCGGCATCGGGCTGGCTTTCATCTGCGCCCAGCGGGGATATCGCTTGACCTTGGTGATGCCCGAGACCATGAGCCTGGAGCGGCGGAAGTTGTTGAAAATATTCGGCGCCGAGCTGATCCTGACGCCGGGGGCCGAGGGAATGCCCGGGGCCGTCCGGAGAGCTGAGGAGTTGGTGAAAGAAAATCCCCATTACCTCATACTGCAACAATTTTCAAACTCGGCCAACCCCCGCATTCATCGGACGGTCACCGCCGAAGAGATCTGGCGGGACACAAAGGGACGGGTCGACATTCTGGTGGCCGGTGTCGGCACGGGCGGGACGATCACCGGAATAGCCGAAGCCATCAAACCTCGCCGGCCCGATTTCAAAGCCATAGCTGTTGAGCCCGCCGGTAGCCCGGTCCTATCTGGAGGAAAACCCGGGCCTCATCGAATTCAAGGCATCGGCGCCGGCTTCATTCCCAAGGTCTTGAAAACCGAGCTGATCGATGAAGTCATCACCGTGAAAGAAGAAGACGCGGGCGTGACGGCTCGCCGGCTGGCACGGGAGGAAGGCCTCCTGGTCGGCATCTCCTCGGGCGCCGCAGTCTGGGCCGCTCTTCAAGTGGCGCGGCGTCCGGAGAATGCGGGGAAACTCATCGTGGTCATCGTTCCCAGCTCCGGAGAGCGTTATTTAAGCACATGGCTTTACGAGGATATCCATGAATGAACAAAGCAAAAAACGAAAAACCGGTCAAATGCCCCGGCGTCCCGCCGCCTCTCCGGAGTCGGCCGACCTGACGGCGGTGGTGGATGCGCTGTCCGACGCCAGCGACGCGATGGCCAGACAACTCAGCGGCCGGCGGAATAATCAGCCGCTGCCGGCGCGCGACGCTATCATCTCCATCGTTGAAGGATTGCGGTCGGTTCTTTTCCCCGGCTATTTCGGCTTGTCTGAGATCAACGCCGACAGCCTGCGCTTTCATATCGGTTCGCAGTTGGATCGCCTTGGCCGCTCATTGCAGGAACAGATCAAGCGCGGCTTGTGTTTTCTCTGCGAGAAGGAACAAAACGGCCTCTGCCACGAATGCGAAATACGCGCCAAAGACATGGCTCGGGCGCTCTTGTCCTCTTTGGGCCGGGTGCGGCATTTGCTGGCCACCGACGTCCTGGCCGCCTTCGAAGGGGATCCGGCCGCGACCAGCCCCGACGAAGCCATTTTCTGCTATCCGGGTTTGAGGGCTATTACCGACTACCGTCTGGCCCATGAGCTGCATCTTTTGGGCGTCCCTTTGATCCCGCGCTTCATCACCGAACACGCCCACAGCCAGACGGGCATCGACATCCACCCCGGAGCGCGGATCGGCGAAAGTTTTTTCATCGACCACGGCACGGGAGTCGTAATCGGGGAAACCTGCGTGATAGGAAAGCGCGTTCGCATTTATCAAGGCGTCACCTTGGGCGCGAAAAGCTTCCCGCGGGACAAATGCGGGGATTTGATCAAGGGCATCGAGCGTCATCCGATCGTGGAGGATGACGTCATCATTTATTCGGGCGCCACCATTCTGGGACGCGTGACCATCGGACGGGGCGCCGTCATCGGCGGAAATGTCTGGCTTACCGAAAGCGTTCCCCCGGGCAGCCGCATCACTCAATCCGTTGCCCACAAAATCCGTTATCAGAAGGGCGGAGGCATCTAGAGGCGCCGGCCGGATCTCGCTGAAAAGACTCCAACAGCACTGACCGTGAGTCAGGAGCCCGGGGGAGAAAACGTCAACCGGGATGAAATTATGCCCGGGCATTTTATAGCCCGATCCTTTCTGGCATGAATGAGTATGCGTCTTACGGCTTTATCCGGAACAGGCCGCCAGGGACCCGAGCTGTTAACAGGCGGATCATTCGGGCCTGAAAATCAGAAAAATATCAATATTTTTAGGAATTCGCTCCTATCGGATATCGAGCCAAAAGGGCATAAGCGCCAAAATCGAACTCCCCTGCCGCGAGAGAATGGTTTCGGGCAAGTCGGACAAAGCCTGCAATTCGGGGAAATAGCGGAAGAGGGGCAACAGGGAAAGAGCAATGGTTTCTTTTCCCCCCAGGTTCAGCAGGCTTTCGATCATGTTTCTTCGTTTGGGGAAAAGGATCAGGCGCACTTCCCGGGCGACCGGGATTCCCGCTTTGACCTTGGCCACTTCCAAGGCTTTCAGGATTCCGCCAAGCTCATCGACCAAACCGTTGGACCGGGCGTCTTTTCCGCTCCAAATCCTGCCGCCGGCGATTTGTTCGACCTCCGCGATGGTTTTTTTCCGGCCTTCGGCCACGACCGCGATAAAGCGTCGGTAAAAGTCACCGATCAGCTTCGTAATCAGCTCTTTTTCTTCGATGCTCATCGGCCGGTCAATGGCCGCCAAGTCGGCATGCTCGCCGCGTTTTAGGGTTTCGCGCTTGATGCCGACCTTCTGGAATAACTGGCTGAAGTCGGGTTTGAGAAGGAACACGCCGATCGATCCGGTCAGGGTAGCCGGCTCGGCCACGATGGCATCGGCCAGGCAGGCGATGTAGTACCCTCCGGAGCCCGCCACATTGCCCATGCTGACCACAACCGGTTTGGCTTTTTTTACCAACGCGATCTCCCGTAAAATAGCCTCCGAGGCCAGCCCGTCGCCGCCGGGGCTGTCGATGCGCAGGATCACGGCCTTGATCCGGGGATCGGCTTTGGCGGCCCGCAGGTGTTCGGCCAAGGTCTCGCACCCGATATTGTTCTGCCCGGATAAAGTGCCGGCTGAATCCTCGCCGTTAACGATGGTGCCGTTGGCGTAGATCAAAGCCACGGCCGGTCCCAGGTTCAAGCCGACTTTTTCCGCCGGGATTCTCATGTATTCATGATGGGATATGATTTGCGTCGGAATCCCCGGGGCCACGGAAGCCACGACCTCATCGAGGTTTTTCAGGTCGTCGATCAACCGCATCTCCCGGAGGGGCGAGGCGAAATTGTATGGTCCTTTGTCGACAAAGTCCCGCAGCCGGTCTTTTTCGATTTCCCGTTCACGGCTGATGGTCTCGAGGAATTCGCCGTACAGGGAGTCCAGGAAGGCGGAAAGCTGCTCCCTTTCAGCCATGGTCATACTGTCGGAGGTCAGGATTTCCGGGGCGGTCTTGTACTTTTCAAAGCGGATGGTTTCGATCTTGATTCCCATCTTCTCCAAGATGGGATAGAAATAAGTCCGAGAGACGGAAAATCCGTTGAGCATGACCACACCATAGGGCATCAGATAGATTTTGTTGCAGGCGGAGGCGATGTAATAATCGGAAATGCTGTAATCCTTGGCAAAAGCGTGAATCTGCTTGCCGCTGCGCCGGAAGGCATGGATGGCCTCGCGAAGGTCCTGAGCTTGGGCCAGGCCGACCTGAAAATCGCCCAGTTTCAGCACCACTCCCCTGATTCTCTCATCAACGGCCGCCTTGCGCAGGGAGTAGACCATATCCAGCAGCATTTCGTCCTGCCGGCCCAAGGCCAAAAGGGAAGGCCGGCCGCGGTTGGCTTCGGCCAGGGTGCCGTATCCTTCCAGAATAAGAATGGAATTGGGCTTGACCTTGGGAGGCTTGGCCTCTGTGCCTATCGGGATTATGAGTTTCAGGCATGATGTCAGCAGGGCCGCTAAGCCGGTCAGAATTAATATTTTCCAATAACCTTTTCTACTTTTTGCCATGCAATTCTCCTCAAGGGAATGACTGATAGGAAAATTTATTTTACCCAAAATGGGAGTTTAAGGGAAATTTTTTGGAATACCGTCGATATGAAAACGTTTTCAACGCAAATCGTGTCCGTAAAAATAGTTGACGGGACCGGATTCCTACGGGCTTTTCCGCCATCGCGGCCATCGTTATGTTTCGATCCGTCAATTCGGCGGGGCGATCGCCGACCTCCAAAAAGCGGCCGCGCTGGTTCAAGGCCGGCCGTTGGAAATCAAACCCGATAGTGTCCCGAATCAGGCAGGAACGCCCGTTTCCAACACGCAATTCAACATTTATTATCACCTCGCCTTCGTCGCGGCCGTTTGGTTTTTCGACCGTGATCTTGCGGCCTCGGGCCCGGTTCAAAAAGGCCCGGTGACGTTCGTCCTGATTCAAGAAGAGGGCGTCTGGAGGATCGTCCACGCCCATTTCTCCAACGATCCCGAACCGGGCTGAGAAGTTCCCGGGTTCATACACCGGGCTCAACGAAGCCCTTCCGACCCGACTCCGGACCCTGTCCATTCCCGGGCGCCGAGGTCCGGAGCCGGCCCGAAATACGAATCATTGATTCCGGGAATAATCACCGCCGAATCGATCGCCGGCGAGCCGGCTTTGAGCGACAGGTCGAGGAGTTTCGAGTTCAGCGGGTAGCCGCTCAGTGGGGTTGTCTGGAGCAGGGGGTCCGCCCATTTTCCGTTCAATTCTTTTTTGATGGCCGTTCGAAAAGCGGCTAAGTTGCCGTACTTGGTGTTGTTCAAAGCGTCCCCGTATTTACAGACCCATTTATAAGCAACCGTCGGATCGGTTTGGCGGGTGCTGTACATCAGGTCGTGGTCGAAGTTGTTGTTCGTGTGGTAGTTACCCTCCGTGTACATATCGCCGTTGTAGACCCGTCCGCGCGCAAAAAAGATGTTGTTTCTATAAACGAAATCCCGTTGGAAGGCCGGCTCACCCATGTAAAGACAGTTCTCGTTGTCGCCGGAAGGATTCGTTCCCCTCGTTTTCTCCATGACCGTGTTGTGATAAAAAAAGACTTTGCGGGTGATCCCCTCGACCCCCGTGTTCTGCTTGAGGCATCCCTCGTGAAACCCGTGGATGCTGTTCCTTAAAATAAATAGTGGGCCGGGATAGAAGGGTGCAACACTAATGGCATTCTGGCACTTGCCGATCCGGTTCCGGAAGACCCGGCCGTTCACCATATGGCCGTCGCATTCGATGGCGTCGTCTTTGCAGTCATAGATGATGTTGTCATAGAGGTCCAGGTTCTGGTCTCGCCAGGTCGCCAGGACGTCAAGGGCGTTGGGTCCCAGGACCGGCGCCTCTCCCTCATCCCCGCAACAATGGATCCCGTCGACCGTCCCATGAATGGTGTTCCCGCGGATGGTTAAGAAGGGCCCCGGCTGGTAGCCGACGTAGATCCCGAAATAGGATTGACCCGGGACGTTCACGTTCGACTCCCCCGGCCCCTGGTGCTCGGTCATCGCGGTGTGGACATTGTCCCCGATCTCGTTATCGATGATCAAATATTTTCCGGCGCAGGCGGGCGTCGCTTCATCCCCGTGGAGGATGGCGATGTTGGCCGTATAGTCGCCCGGACGGCTGTCGTGGACGTTGCATCGCCGCACGACGATGTCATGGCACCCTCTGAGGACGATCCCATCGCCCTTCTCGTTATGGACCTCCAGGTTATTGAAGACGAAGTAGCTTGCCCCCTCGACCTGAATGCCGCCCTCGCTGGTGCCGTTGAGGACGGGTTTTGTCGTGCCCTGCGAAGTGAGGACGATGGGGTTGGCGGCCGTGCCGGACACGGTCCCGAGAATATGCACTCCGCCGGAATAGGTTCCGGCGGCGAGTCTGATCTGATCGCCAGGGACAACGGTTTGGAGAGCAGCATTAAGCTGAACCTGAGTGAAAACGTTGACCGTTCTTTTGGCCGCAGGCAGAGAATATTCTTTCTTTGTGGCCAAAGAGGAAAACGTGGGATTGACGCCGGACGTGCCGTCCGGGTCGACCAACGTGATCTTGATATTATAAGCGCTCGCCGGGTCGAGCCCGAAGAGGCTCGTAGCCATATGGTTTCCGTCATACCTGACGAAATTGTGTCCCCGTTGCCAGACGGTTGCGGCCGCCTTCTTGTAATTGAGAGATGCGGACTCGTCAAAGTCCATGCCCTCGACCTTAATGATGACCCCCGCCGTCTCAAAATTGCCGCAGGTTTTCACCTCGGAGATCCAGGACGGAGCGGCCGCAAGCCACGGGGCCAGGCACAAGATCCCCACAACCTTCAGAAGGAACCGTTTTGTGTCCATGTTTCCCGCCTGTCCGTCGGCAACATTAATCGAAGGCCGGCCGGCCCACGAGCGCCGTATATGGATATCTAGTCACCCCAGACAAACATAAATCCCGGTTCGGGGGATGTCAAGGTCGATGGGAAGAGCGAGTTGGGCTAATGAGGGGTTGAGTGAGTGCTGCCCCCTTTTGGGGCTGCGTCCCCGAAACATTAAAAAAAGTTTGCCCAAATTACCGCGGTTGTGGTATTCGGTATTTCTCTTGGAGAATTGAATGAAAAGACATTCCTTTAACCTTCTTTCCGCTCAGGAGGACATCATGAAAAAGACCGCCGCATTCATTCTCTCTGCTCTGCTCGTTTTCTCGCTTTCCGGCTGGGGCCAAAATACGAAACCCGGGACCAAACAGGCCGCGCCGGAAAAGCAAAATCTCGTCACGTCCGAACTTCTCTCCGGCCTCGTATTCCGCAACATCGGCCCGGCCGTCATGTCCGGCCGGATCAGCGACATCGTCATCCACCCGAAACGCAAATCGACCTGGTACGTCGCCGCCGGTTCGGGCGGCGTCTGGAAAACGGAAAACGCCGGAACGACCTGGACGCCGGTCTTCGACGGCCAACCTTCCTATTCCATCGGGTGCATCTCCCTCGATCCCGTCAACCCCGAGATCGTCTGGATCGGGACGGGCGAAAACGTCAGCGGCCGCCACGTCGGCTACGGCGACGGTGTTTACAAAAGCCTGAACGGCGGAAAGACGTGGACGAACATGGGCTTGAAAAATTCGGAGCACATCGCCCGAATCCTGATCGATCCGCGCAATTCTGCGGTCATCTATGTCGCCGCCGAAGGCCCGCTCTGGTCGCCCGGCGGAGAACGCGGCCTCTACAAAACCGTCGACGGCGGGAAAACCTGGACGCTTTCTCTTGAAATCTCCAAGGATACCGGCGTCACCTCGGCCGAATTCGACCCGGCCAATCCCGACATCCTCTACGCCGCGGCTTATCAGCGCCGGCGATCCGTCGCCGCATTCATGGGCGGCGGCCCGGAATCGGGCATCCATAAAAGCGAGGACGCCGGAAAAACCTGGCGCAAGCTCTCGGTGGGACTCCCGAAAGGCGACATCGGGAAAATCGGCCTGGCGGTTTCGCCCTTCGACCCGCGCGTCGTCTATGCCACGATCGAAGCCTCGCCCGAGGAGCGGGGTTTCTACCGGTCGGCCGACCGGGGCGAAAGCTTCGAAAAACGCAACTCCTATATCAGCGGCGGAACAGGCCCGCATTACTACCAGGAAATCTTCGCCGATCCCACCGTTTTCGACCGCGTCTATCAGATGGACCCCGGCCTCATGGTCACGGACGACGGCGGCAAAACGTTCCACCGGGTCGACGAAAAAAACAAGCACGGCGACAACCACGCGATGGCCTTTCTCCCGGGCGACTCCGATTACATCCTCAACGGCTGCGACGGAGGGGTCTATGAAACCCGGGACGGCGGCCGGACGTGGCGGTTTTTCGAAAACCTGCCCGTGACCCAGATTTACAAAGTCGCCCTGGACAACGCTCTTCCCTTCTACGACGTCCACGGCGGAACCCAGGACAACGGCAGTCAACTCGGGCCCTCGCGGACGCTCAACGCCAACGGCATCTCTAATTTCGACTGGACCATCACCTACGGCGCCGACGGCTATGCCAGCGCCATCGATCCGGTCGACCCGAACACGATCTACCTCGAATGGCAGGAGGGCAACCTTCTCCGATACGACAAAAAAAGCCACGAAACGGTCCGCATCAGCCCGAGTCCGGGCGCGGGCGAACCGCCTCTCCGCTTCAACTGGGATTCGCCGGTCATCGTCAGCCCCCATTCCCATAACCGGATTTATTACGCCTCCCAATGCGTCTGGAAAAGCGACGACCGCGGCGATTCCTGGACCCAAATCAGCCCGGACCTGACCCGGAATATCTTCCGCCTCTCCCGGCCGATCCTGGGAAAAACCTGGAGTATCGACGCGCTCTGGGACCACGGAGCGATGTCCATGTTCTCGACGATCTCGACGATCAGCGAATCGGCGCTGGCCGAAGGGCTGATCTACGCCGGGACGGACGACGGACTGATCCAGGTCACCGAGGACGGGGGGAAATCCTGGCGGAAGATCGACCGCCTGCCCGGCGTGCCGGAGAATTTTTTCGTCAACGAAATCAAGGCCTCCCGGACCGACAAGGATACCGTCTTTGCAGTCGTCGATTCCCATAAAACGGGAGATTACAGCCCGTATCTTCTCCGGAGCGACGACCGCGGCCGCACCTGGGTTTCGATCGCCGGCGATCTTCCGGCCCGGACGATCGTCTGGACCGTCGCCCAGGATTTCGTCAAGAAAGACCTTCTGTTCGCCGGGACGGAATTCGGCATCTTCAACACCTTGGACGGCGGGAAGCGTTGGCTGAAAATGACCGGCGGCCTTCCGACGATCTCGTTCCGGGACATCGAAATCCAGGAGCGGGAAAACGACCTCGTCGGTGCGTCGTTCGGCCGTGGATTTTTCATCCTGGACGATTATTCGCCGTTGCGGCTGATCGACGAAGCCGCGCTTTCCCGGCCGGCGCAGATCTTCCCGGTGAAAAAAGCCCTCTCCTATATTCCCCTGCGGCCGATCGATTCGTCGGGCAAAGGGTGTCTCGGTGAAACGTTCTTCACCGCCCCCAACCCGCCGTTCGGCGCGGTGTTCACGTATTATCTCAAGGACGGCCTGAAACCGGCCGCCCGGGCGCGCCGCGACGAGGAAGCGAAGCTTCTCAAAGAGGGAAAGGACGTGACTTTCCCCGGCTGGGACACGCTCCGGAAGGAAGAAAACGAGGAAAAACCGGAAATCGTCCTGACCGTCGCGGCCGAAGACGGGTCCATCGTCCGGCGTCTCACGGGGCCGGCCGAGGCCGGAATCCACCGCGTTGCCTGGAACCTTCGTTATCCCGCGGTCGATCCGACCCAATTGGAAAGCGCGTTCCGCGAAGCCTGGGAATACGCCCCCGTGGGCCCGCTCGCCGTGCCGGGAACGTTCACCGTTTCCCTGGCGAAAAAAATCGACGGCACGTTGATTCCGCTCGGCGAGCCGCAGAGCTTCACTGTCGAATCCCTCGCCCTCGCTTCGCTGCCCGAAAAAGACAAGGCCGCGCTTCTGGCCTTCCAGAAAAAATCGGGCGAGCTCCAGCGGGCAATGCTCGGTGCCGCCTCCGCCGCCGATGACGCCTTGAAAACCATGGCCTATATCCGGAAGGCGCTCCTCGATACGCCCGGGGCCGACCCGAAACTCGCGGAAGCCGCCCGGGCGATCGAAACGGGGATCCGGGAAGCGCTCCGGGTACTCGTCGGCGACTTCACCGTCATGCGCCGGTCCGAGGCGAGGACGCCGTCCTTGATGGACCGCGTTTCCGGCCAACTCGGGTCGACGGGACCGATCACCGCGACCGTAAAAAAGGATTACGAAATCGCGGCCGACGGGTTTGGGGCCGTTTTGGAAAAGCTTCGCGGCCTGATCGACGGGGACCTGCGCAAACTGGGCGAGGCCATGGAGGCCGCCGGGGCGCCGTGGACCCCGGGCCGCACGCTTCCCGTCTGGAAGAAATAATACCCGGCGACTTATTTTTTCGCGGGAGGCGGCTCCGGCTTGTTCCAATCCGGGGGCTCGACGCCGAGGAGGTTGCGGACGAAGAAATCGCTCCGCTTCCGTTCCCCGAACGGCCCGCCGCTCGTGTGATCGGAGCCGGGGATCACGATCAACTCGAACGTCTTGTTCGCCTTGATCAGGGCGTTGACGACCTGCATCGTGCTGGACGGATCGACATTCGTGTCCATCTCGCCCACCAGCAGAAGCAGCTTCCCCTCGAGGCGGTAAGCGTTTTCGACGTTGGAGGCCGCGGCGTATTCCGGGCCGATCGGCCAGCCCATCCACTGCTCGTTCCACCAGATCTTGTCCATTCGGTTGTCGTGACAGCCGCAAGCCGAAAACCCGGCCTTGTAGAATTCCGGATGGAAGAGCAGGGCGCCGAGGGCGTTCTGCCCGCCGGCCGACGTTCCGTAAATCCCGACCCGGGAGATGTCGTAATACGGGTATTTGGCGGCAATCGCCTTGTGCCACAAAATCCGGTCCGGGAACCCGGCGTCCCCGATGTTTTTCCAACAGACATCGTGGAACGCCTTGGACCGGTTGGATGTCCCCATCCCGTCGACCTGGACGACGATGAAGCCGAGCTCGGCCAACGCCTGCATGTAGCTGTAGCCGACGAACCCCTTGGCGACGAACGAGTCGTGCGGACCGGCATAGATGGACTCGATCGCGGGATATTTCTTTTTCGGATCGAAGTTGAGCGGGCGGTAAATGACGCCCCAGATGTCGGTTTTCCCGTCCCGGCCCTTGGCCGTGAAAACCTCAGGCGCTTTCCAGCCGGCCTTGACGAGCGCGGAAATGTCCGTCCGCTCCGCCTGCATGACGACGCTCCGGTCGGAGGACCGGCGCACGTCCAGAGCGGGCGGTTGATCGTGCCGCGAATACAAGTCGGTGTAGAAGGCCATGTCGGAGGAGAAAGCCGCGGCATGGGTCACGTCGCCTTCCGTCAGCGCGGTCAAGCCCGTCCCATCGAAGTTGATGACGTAATGATGGACGAAATAGGGGTCCTGCCCGGGATTCATTCCACTCGCCTGGAACCAGATTTTCCGGGTTTCCTCGTCTACTTTATCCACGCCGCGGACGACCCATTCGCCCTTGGTGATCTGGTTTTTCACCGCGCCGGTTTCGCCGTCGTAGAGATACAGGTGGTTCCAGCCGTCGCGTTCGGACATCCAGACGATTTCCTTGCCGTCGGCGACGGGAAAGAGATACTTTTTGCCGGAATAGTCAAAGAAGGTTTTAGGTTCCTCGCTGATGACCGCCCGCGGCTCGCCGGACGCGGCGTCCACCGCGATGATCCGGTAAACCTGGTGGCCCCGCTGGTTGTATTCAAAGGCGAACGCCCGGCTGTCCTTCGTCCATTCCGGGTCCGTGATCTCAAACGGATTCGGAAAAAGCGCGTTGTCGATTTCCACGGCCCGCCGGTCCTCCACTAAAAACAGAACGGGCTGGCTGACATCGAGGACGTCTCCCGGCTTGGTGTAGCCGATGGAGGAATACTTCGGTTGCAGTTGGTCGGCCGGCGAGGATTCGACCAGTTGCATTTTCCGGTGGAATCCCCGGCGGACCCGGTGGGCGGCGATTTTTTTCGAGTCCGGAGACCAGACGATCGAACGATAACTGTAATAATTTCCCTCGATCCCGTCGGTGCTCAAAGCGATGTCTTCTTTTTTCGGGCCGACCGGGCCGCCGGGCCCCCCGGGCGGCGGGCCGGGCATTTCTCCCCGGGGACGGTCGGTTTTGATTTCTTCCTTGGGCCGGACGTACAAATTGTAATTCCGGATGAACGCCTCCCATTTGCCGTCGGGAGAGGCCTTCATCTCGGCCGAAGCGGCCGGCTCGGCCGGGCCGCCGTAGTCTTGCCAGTTGCCTTCGTCGCCCCCCGCCGGCGGTTTCGCCGGGCCGGTTTTAACGACCGTTCCCGCGGCCAAATCGTATTTCCAGGCGGATTCTTTCGCGTTAAACGTGATCGCCTTCATCTCGTCGACGAATTCGATTCGGAAAAACGGGAGGTTCTTCGGATCCACCTTTTCCTTGAGGGCTTCGGCCAAAGCCGCCGCGAGCTTCTCGTGATCGAAGGCGGGCGCCTTGATCGCGGCGTCGGCGTCGACCAGGACGAATTCATTTCCGCCCGTGACGGATTTTCGATACCAGAATTTATGTGTTTTTTCGACCCACTCCGGCCGGTCGGGTTGATTGACCGCCAATCCTTTCCATTTATCCCGGAGGCCTTTCGCTCGGTCATAGTCCGCCCGGGTACCTTGAGCGGAAACAAAGACGGGAAGAATAACGGAAACTGCAAGGAGCGCTAAAATCGCTTCTTTTTTAAATTTTTTCATGATTCCTCCGTTTAAATTCACCGCTGTAATATATTACGTATCTTGCCAGGAGAGATCAAATCAATTCATTAAATCGGAGACCTTGAAAGCTTTCGGGTCTTTCTCAAAATCGGTCTCCTTCGCCGCCCGCGGCCAGGATGTATACGCGCGGATCGATGAACCCGGGAAGGACGTTTTTTTCGCTTGACAGAAATCCACCGATGTCCTAGACTTTCTGCCGTTATGAAAACCGATGGTGCGTTCACCGTTTCCGTGCTCCGGCACCATCAGGTCTTCCATGGGCGTTCCCGCGCCCATTAATACGCCCCTGTAATCCCCTCTCTTTTTCCCCGGCCGGACTCCGTCTTTCGACGGTCCGGTCTCCCCCGGAATTCTTTCAGGGAGCGTATGCATGAAACGTCTGAAAATGGTTATTCCCAAAGGGCGGCTGTACGCCGAAGTCCTCCGGCTGCTTAACGACGCGGGCTTCGCCGTCGAGGAGGACGCCGAGGCCCACCGGCCCCGGGTCGGACTCCCCGGGTTCGAGGCCAAGGTCATGAAACCCCAGAATATCCCCCGGCTGATCGAGCTGGGTGCCCACGACCTCGGGTTCACCGGTTTCGACTGGGTCGTCGAAAGCGGCGCGAATCTGACCGAGGTGATGGACCTCGGATTCAATCCCGTCCGCGTCGCGGCCGCCGTCCCGGCCGGATTTTCCGAGGCCGAAGCCCGCAAGCGCCGGATCATCGTCGCCACCGAATACGAATCCATCGCCCGCCGCTTTCTGGACGAGCGCGGCTTCGAGGCCGTGCTTCTCCGGACCTTCGGCG
>JAPKZG010000057.1 GCA_026393895.1 Candidatus Aminicenantota bacterium | reverse complement strand
GGCGCTTATCGAATCGCAAGCGATCTGGCCGCCCAAAAACTGGCCGCCGAAGAGGCCAAGCTCAAGGTCGGGTTGAGCGACAGCTTCAAGGTCCTGCAATACCAGAGGGACCTGGCCACCTCCCGAACGGCGGAGCTTCGGGCGTTGATCGACTACACGCTCGCGTTGAAGCAGCTGGACAACGTCACGGGCACCAGCCTGGAAAAATGGAATATCAAACTGGCCGACGCTTATTGAGCGGCGGGAATCGGATGATCAGGAGACACTCCCAATGAAAAAAATCGCAATCTTCGTCCTGGTGTTGTGGGGCGCGGCCGTGTTCGCCGCCGCTCAGGTCCCGCAGGAATCGCAGACCATGAAACTGCTGACTCTGAAAAGGGCTCAATTGACCCTGGAGAAAAACAAGGGCGATTTCGACCGCGCCTTGAAGCTAAAGGAGCAGGGCCTCCAGTCCGAGGAGGATTTCTCCCGGACGCGGACGGCCTATCTCCAGGCGCAGGTCGATTACCAGCAGGCGCTCATCAATTTCATGGGCAGCGAAGCCCGGATCTCGGTGGCCAGCGCGGTCAAGTTCCAGGACGCCGGGGGGAAAAAATACGTCCGGGTGACGCTCCGTTACTCCTCCAAGGAACTGAAGGAACTGGCCAAACTGAACATCAGCGCCGAGGACCTTTTTCCCCTGGACTTCATGAAGGAGATCAAGGATGTGTACGTTTCCCTCAAGTCCGAGGGAAAGATCATCTCCGACCCTTATGAAAAAACGATCGTCTCCCTCCCGCTGGAATCCCAGCAGGATGTGACCTTCCAACTGCTTAAGGACGTCGAAAATCTGGACATCGACGTCTTTTACTCGGGAAAAAGCGAAACCACGTCCGTCTTCCTTCAAAAAGGCGTCAGCGCCAATATCGTGACGATGAACTCGGCTCAATTTTCCCAGGAAGCGGACTTGGAAAGCCAAGCCGTTTACGAACTCTCTCTGGAAAAATTCTCGGGGGAGGCCAACGTCTTCAAGCTCGAGGCCGTCAACCTTCCGAGCCAATTGAATTATGAATTCAGCGATCCCCAGTCCAACGCCCGCCTCTCCCAGATCAAGTTTACGGAGGGCGTTACGTCCATGAAACTGGCCCTGAAGGTGTACCTGCCGAAAAACGCCGACGCCCAAGTCGTGATCGACAAGCCGATCGAATTCTACGCCCTGACGCTGGACATCGATCAGGCCGGACGGCTGCAGGATCTCCGGGCCAAAAAGACCGTCCTGGAAGCCTCGGATATCGAAGCCCTCAAGGCCGGGAGCGTCCGGCTCGAACTCGTTCCGCGCGGCGTCGGGAAGATCGAAGTGCAGGCGGTCAACCTGTACCACGAAATCAAAGTCGGCGATCAGGTGGCGATGGAAATCCGGGTGAAAAACGCCGGCACGCGGAAATTGAATAATATCCGGGTTTACACCGACCTTCCGCTCAACTGGCGGTCGGAAGTCGCGCCCGACCTGATCCCGTTATTGGAACAGGGCAAGGAAGAAGTCGTCACCCTTAAATTCCTGCCCCCGGCCGACGTCGCCGTCGGCGACTACGAGCCGAAGATCAAGACCGAATGCACGGCCGACAACCGGAGCGTCGAATCCGAGGACAAGATCGTCCGGGTCCATATCGCTTCCAAGACGAACCTCCTCGGAGCGATCGCCCTCATCGTCCTGCTCGTCGGCCTGCTCGTCGGCATCGTCGTCTTCGGTATCAAGCTGACCCGCCGGTAAGAGGAAAGGAGACGATCCATGATCCCGGCGAATCCCATCCTGAAAGCGGACGACCTGTCCAAGCGCTACGAGGACGGCGTTCTGGCCCTCGACCATCTGAACCTGAGCGTCCGGGCGGGGGAGGTCTATTGCCTCCTGGGCGCCAACGGCGCCGGGAAAACGACGACCATCAACCTCTTCCTGAATTTCATCCCGCCGACGACAGGCACGTGCTTCATCAACGGCATCGACGTTACGAAGGATCCGCTTGAGGCGAAGAAACACGTCGCCTTCGTCTCCGAAAACGTTATGCTGTACGGTAATTTCACCGCCCGCCAGAACCTCGACTTCTTCGCCAAGCTCGGCGGCAAGTCCGGTTTGACCCGGAACGATTATTACCGGGTTATGCGCCGGGTCTCCCTCCAGGAAAAAGCCTTCGAGCAGCGGGTGAAGAATTTCTCCAAAGGCATGCGGCAGAAACTCGGGATTTCGATTGCCATCATCAAGGACGCCCCGGCGATCCTGCTGGACGAGCCGACGTCGGGCCTCGATCCGAAGGCGGCCGAGGAATTCCAGGAGATCCTGTCCGAGCTGAAAAACGAGGGCAAGGCCATCCTCATGTCCACTCATGACATTTTCCGGGCGAAGGACATCGGTGACCGGGTCGGCATCATGAAGGAAGGCCGGCTGGTCATGGAACGGACCCGCGAGGAACTGCAGACCGGGGACCTGGTGAAAATCTATATCGATTACATGAAGTCCGAACCGCTCGCGGTTTGAAGGGGAGGCGCCGATGTTGAACACGATCGTCAAGAAAGAAGCGTTGGAGACGATTGTCAGCTATCGCTTTCCCCTTTTCGCCCTGATCTGTCTTCTCCTGATTCCCCTCGGGATGTCCGTCAACCAGGCGGACTACGGGAAAAGGGTCCGGGATTACCAGGAACAGGTCCGGCTGGCCGACGCAGCGGCCGCGGCCTTGAAAATCCAGGACGTCATGGCCGGGACCGTGGCGATCAAGGGCTTCCGGCGCCCCGCGCCCCTCTCGGTGTTCACCCAGGGGTTCGAGAGCACGCTTCCCCGGTATTACGAGTTCACCCAGGACGGATTCAAGCCGGGAGAATCCGTCGGGGGCGGCGAATCGATCCTTTCGGTCCAGGGACAGGTCGATTTTGTTTTCCTCGTCCAGATGGTCGTCAGCCTGATCGCGCTGCTCTTCGCTTCGGATATGATTTCCGGGGAGAAGGAAGCCGGCACGCTCCGGGCCATGCTCAGCAACCGTCTGCCGCGCGATACGCTGCTCGCGGGCAAAATCGGCGGTGGATTTCTCGCTTTGTGGATTCCGTTTTTATTCGCGTTTCTGATCGGCGCGGCCCTTCTCCTCCTGGGCGCGTTTCCCCTGTTCGGCGGCGATACGCCGGCCCGGGTCGCGACGATCTTCCTGGCCTCCTCGTTCTTTGTCCTGACCTATTTCGTGATCGGGATCGCGGTCTCCGCCTCCACGGCCAAGGCGAGGACGTCCCTGGTCGCGATTCTGATTCTCTGGGCGGCGTTCCAGCTGATCATCCCCAAGATGAGCGATATGGCCGCCCGCCTCATCCATCCCGTCCGAACCGAGACCGAAATCTCGCTCCAGAAATCGCTCCTCGTCCGCTCGCTCGACCTGGAGACGGCCAAGGAACTCGGCCGGCAGTATGATCTCATTTTCGGCGGCGCTTCGCCGGGGACCGCGGACGACGAAAAATCGCCCGAAAGGAAAAAATGGGACCCGATCCGCGACGGGATCCAGCAACGGGCCCGGGAGCAAAAGTCGCGGCAGCTGGCGGCGATCGACGAGACGTATCTCCAGGAAAAACGCCGGCAGTTGAACCTGGCCCTCAACCTCTCGCTCGTTTCGCCGAGCGCCGCATTCGCCCGGTTCAGCGCCGACGTCTGCGGAACGGGCGAACTCGAGCGGGGAAAATATCTCGACGCGGTCCGGTCGCATCAGAACACCCTCGAAACCGAGCTTTTCAGCAAGGTCAAGCGGACGCTCATGATCCACGGGGGGGGAGGCACGTCGATGTCGTTTACGGCGATGCCCGTGGATACGTCCAAGCTGCCGAAATTCGCGATCACCCCCGCCTCGCTGGCCGAAACGTTCAAGGCCGACGGTCGGAGCATCTTTTCGCTCGCTTTTTGGTTGATTGTTCCGTTCGGGTTCGCGTATTTCAAATTCGTCAAATACGACGTGAGGTGAATCGTGGTCGGAACCATTGCCCGCAAGGAAATCGCCGAGAACCTACTGAGTTATAAATTTTTCGTCGTCATCCTCCTTTCGGCGGTCCTAATCTTCACCAGCCTGTTCGTCATGGCCCGGGATTACACGGGCCGGGTCGCCGATTACCAGCTCATCAAACCCAAGCCCGGCGAGCCGATCGCCGTCCTCCCGCCGAATCCGTTATCCGTGTTCGCCAAAGGCCTGGAGGATTCGCTCACGCGCTCCTTCGAGCCCAATTTCAACGGGATCGAGGCGCGAACGGGCCGGTCTTCAGCCAACAACGTCTTTGCCTTTTTCCCCGCCCCGGATTTCGTCTATATCGTCAAAGTCGTCCTGTCGCTGGTCGCCCTTCTCTTCGGATTCGATCTCATCAGCCGCGAGCGGGAGGCCGGAACGCTCAAGCTGGTCCTGGCCAATCCCGTTTCCCGGGCGACACTTCTTTTCGGGAAATGGCTGGGCAATATGCTGAGTCTGGGCGTTCCGTTTTTTCTGATCACGGGCCTCGGACTTGTCGTTTTAAGCCTGGATCCGTCCTTCCGGCTGACGGCCTCCGGATTCGGCCGTTTGATCCTGATTCTGGCGGTCAGCCTGGCTTACCTGGCCCTCTTCCTGAGCCTGGGGCTGTTTATTTCCTCGGTAACCCGGCGGTCGGCGTCCTCGCTCGTCGTCCTGCTTCTGATCTGGGCCTTGTTGGTCTTCGTCCTGCCCAACACGGGGACGCTGCTGGCCCGCCAGATCGTCGAGCTCCCCTCGGTTCGGGCCATGCAGGAAAAAAGGGAGCAGATCTGGACGCGGGAGATCCTCCTGACCTATTCCGACCGCGGCAACCGGGACGCCCACTTTAAAACCATGATCGATGAGATCGACCTGCTCGAGGAGGATTACCGGAACATATTCGACCGTCTCGTGCGGCTGGCGAAATCCCTGAACCGGATCTCGCCGTCGGCCGCCTTTGTTTACGCCGCCACCGAGATCGCCGGAACCGGGGCGGGCGAGGAGAGCCGCCTCAAACGGGAGGTCGTCCGGTACAAGAACCAAGTCCTCGAAAGCGGGACCCTGGAGGGAAACCGGGCCCCGGCGTTCATGTATTCCTACCGTTCCGTCGGCACGGTGATGGCCGAGGGCGGGCTGTTCGACGTCGCTTGGCTTCTCGTCTTCAACATTCTCTTTTTCGGCGCGGCTTACGCCGCCGTCGTCCGTTATGACGTGCGGTAAAGAAACGGCCATGGGAAAAACGCTTCTCGCCAAGGAAATCCGCAACCATCTGCTGTCCTTCCGGTTTCTGGCCGTATCCGCGCTGCTCGTCGTGATCGTCCCGGTCACGGTTCTCGTCCT
>JAPKZG010000062.1 GCA_026393895.1 Candidatus Aminicenantota bacterium | reverse complement strand
GGGACAAATCTTATTATAATGATTTTTCCCCGGAAGGGAACCCCGGAACCGCCGTTTTTGACTCCCCCCCGTGCCTATGCTATAAGCGGTTTCGGAAGGCATACGAAATCTCATGGCCGATATCGCCAAAGGCGTCCGCTCGTTCGCCGTCGGCACGGGACTCAGCCGGATTTTGGGTCTTGTCCGCGAACAGGTCTTCGCCTATCTCTTCGGGGTGGGCCTGTCCTCGGACGCCTTCAACGCCGCCTTTCGGATTCCCAACCTTTTTCGGGACCTGTTCGCCGAAAACGCCTTGTCCAACGCCTTCGTTCCGGTCCTGACCGCGGCCCGGGCCAAAGGCAAGGACGAAGAAAACCGGTTCGCGTCCAACATTCTCAACACCCTCCTTTTGACGGTCGGCCTGATCACGATTTTGGGGATGCTGTTCGCGCCCGGCCTGGCCCGGCTCGTCGGAATGGGCTTTCAGGGAATCCCCGGAAAAACGGCCCTCACGGCCCGGCTGACGTTCATCATGTTCCCGTTTCTCCTTTTTATCGTCCTGGCGGCCTGGGCGATGAGCTACCTCAATACGGAAAATGAATTTTTCGTCCCGGCCTTCGCCCCGGCGTTCTTTAACGCGTTTTCGATCGCGATCCCGATCGCGCTGTTCGGCTATTATTTCAACCGGGGAAAAGACCCGATTCTAGGAATGGCCATCGGCGTCATGGTCGGCGGGCTCGTTCAATTTCTCGTCCAAGTCCCGCGGCTTTTCCGGCGGGGCTTCGTTTACCGTCGCTGCCTCAATTTCCGCGACGCCGCTTTTCGGAAGGCGATGTCCCTCTTTTTTCCCGTGGCGATCGGTCTTTCGGCGTCCCGGATCAACGTCCTCGTCAACACCATGTTGATCTCCTCCATCCCGGGGGGGATCAGCTGGCTGAACTACGCCTACCGGATTTTCCACCTGCCGCTGGGGATGCTGGGTTATTCGGTCGGCCAGGTCTCCCTGCCTGTCTTTTCCCGGTTGGTCAACGAGAACCGGTTCGACGACCTCCGGCGAAGCTTGTCCGATTCCCTCCGCCTGGTTCTCTTCCTGACGATCCCGACGTCGCTTTTGATCGCGGTCCTGGCCCGTCCCATCACCGGCGTGATTTACGAACACGGCGTGTTCACCGCGGCCGATACGCGCGCCACGGCGGCCATGTTGATTCTTTACATGATCGGCGTACCGTTTGTTTCCGCCCTCCGCAACGTCGCCTCGGTTTTTTACGCCTGCCAAGATGCCCGCTGGCCGATGGTTGCGAGCTTTATTTCGGTCGGCTCAAACATTGTTCTCAACCTGGCCTTGATGAGAATCCTCGGGCCGCGGGCGTTTCCTCTCTCGGCGTCCGTCGCCGCCATCGTTAACATCGGAATTTTATTCGTCCTTCTTCCCAAAAAAATCGGCTCGTTCCCCGCGGGACCGCTATTCCGGTTCACCGGGATTCTCACTCTCGCCTCATCGGTCGGCGCCGGGGCGGCCTGGGCCGGATCGACGGCAATCACCAGGTTTGCGGGATCGTCGTTTTTCGTTCAACTCGGCTCGGTCATCGTCTGCGGGTTGGCCGGCCTCGGGATCTTCTGCGCGGCTTGTCTTCTGCTCGGTCTGACCGAAGCTCGCGATTTCGCCCGCCGCCTCCTGCGGCGATCCAGCCGTGAAGACTCGATTCCTCCTTCGTTCGGCGATTCCGCCGAGTAGACCCGTTCATACAGGGGGATTTATGGGGGCGGCCCGGAATATCTTGGAAACAATCTTAGAGAATCAGTCCGGCAAATCGGCGTCGCCGCTATTGCCCGAAGCCGGGATCGGCCGCCGCCCGCCCAGGGCGGGAATGAGCTCGATGAGGATTTGTTTGGACAAGCTCCGCCAGATGAATCGCAAATCAAACCTTCCCGCGTGACGGACGAGATAAAGATCGACGTTTTGGATCCTGCGCCGGTAAAAATCGTAATTCAGCAGGGTCTGAAATTCCCAGTTCCGGATCAAGCCGATCGCCAGGTCCGCGAATCCCTGTTTCCATTCGCCGTTTTTGGGATCGTAGGAGACCGTCACCCATCCGTTGAGCCGGTCCTCCGGATTGATCCGGAGCATCGCGCTCAGGTCCTGGCTTGTCGTCCCCTCGATCAGCCATCCCCGGGTGCGTCGCCTGGACTGGAGGCCGTAAAACCCCTCCAATGAAATGGACGGCGTGATTTCGTAGACGCTCCGGACGATCAAGCCGCCCGAGGTGAAATTCCGTCCTTCTTTTTCCAGAAACTGCTCCAGGGCGGCCGTGATTTGAATGCTCCAGTCGGGCCGGAGGAAGACCGGCCGGGCGGACAGGGAAAAAGCCGTGTTGTTGCTGTAGGTTTGGGAGCGTCCGCCCGCCGTCAGGAGGGCGTTGGCCAGGAGCGTGTTTTGGACCGAGACCTCCAGCAATCCGTCGAAAATCCGGAACGGCCGGAGGCCGAAACGGAGCTGAGGACGGGCCAGGCGCTGATTCCCGACGAGGTCCTTGTTTAAATAGTATTCCGCCGCGGCGGTCACGTGCTCGGCGTTGTAAGAGAGGTTGAAATTGCCGGTGAAAATATGCGATGTCCCTCCGACGCCGTCCAGTCGGAGCCGGGAGTAGCGGGAATTCAGACCGAGCTGAACATATTTTCCGAGCGGGAGACTGTAATCGACGGCCGCGAGCCGTTGGGCCCGGAGTTCGGTTTTTCCCTCGACGTTCAGCGTCCCCCATTTCGAGGAGCGAAGAAACGTTTGAAATCCCAACCAGGCCTCAAACTGCCGGCCCAGGGGTTTGTTGAAGGAGAGGCCCAGAAGGACATGCCCCCGGTCCTGCGGAAGTTTCCTGTCGACCGACATCCGGGCGTTCCACAGCCCGGTCGAGTTGAAATTGGCGGCCAAACCGAGGTCGAACCTTTCGGCCGCGGTCCAGGTCGTTTCGGTTTGAAGATCGATCTGGCGGGCAAGGCCGTCATAGCTCTTCAGGATGCTGTGTTCCTCGTACCGGGCCTGGGTCAGGCTATGAAGGGTGTTCTTCTTTTCGGCCAGGTAAGCGGCGTTGGCGAAGAGGCCCTGGTTTCGGTTGAACCAGATTTTATCGAGGGAAAAGCCGCCCGTCCGCTGCTTTTCGCCCAGGGAAAGCTTGAACCGGGAGAACCCGACCGACGGAAGGCCCTCGACGAACATCACGACGTCCAACCCGATGACTTCATAGGCCGGCGTGATCTCCAGGACCCGGGCGGTGGAGGATATCAGCGATTCCCGGATCCGGGCCAACGAGAGGTCGTCGAGCGCTGATTTGCGGTCGCGGGCGTTTTTGACCGCGGGTTCCGGAAGAACCGCCCCGTCGGGAAAAGAACGGACGTCGATCGCGTCTCCGTAAAGAAACCCGACGGCTGACGGTTCACCGGGTTTGAAGAGGAACTCGTCGTAGCGAAGGGTCGTCCCGTCCTTCCGGAGTGTCACTCCGCCGAGGGCGAGAAAAGTCCTCGAAGCGATGTCGGCCTTCAGCGCGCTGCAGGAGACATCGTATCCGGCGAACCGGAACGTCGCCTGGTAGGCCATAATCCGGTTCAGGTCGAAGCTGTAGGCCAGGTTCGTTCCCTCCAGCCGGAGGAGGATGTTATCACCGGTTTCCGGAACCGGGGCGGCGGGCGTCGTTTGATTTTGGGCGGACCCGTCCGAACCCGCGGTCCACGCCGCGATGACCGCAGCTGCCAACAACACCCGTCCTTTCATGAGGGAAACCGGAGTTGGTAGAGGGAGAGACTGGCGTCGGCGTTCCAGAGAAACCGGCCGTCATAGGCTAGGCCCTGGGGCGACGGTCCTGGGGAGAGGAACTTGCGGATCAACCGGCCCGTGGAATCGAGCTCGTAAATCGAAATCGCCGCTGGGTCCGAGACCCAGAAATGCAACCCGTCGAAGGCCAAGCCCGCGGCCCGGGTCCCGGGATTGCCGAACGACCCGATGACTTCGGCCGTTTCCGGGTCCACCCGGAGAATTTTATTGGAGAGGGAATCGGCCAGCCAGAGCGAACCCTGGGCGTACTCGCAGGCCGTGAACGAACCGCGCTGAAGACTGAGGCGCTTCTGGACGTCGCCGTTGAGAACGTTGATTCTGTAGACGTCGGTGCTTCCTTCGCCGCAGACCCAGAGGTCGGCGCCGTCGGAGGCGACGCCCGCCGTTGCGGAAAACGGCGGCTGCAGGGTCCGGACGAGCGCGCCGCTGGCCGGGTTGAGGCCGGCGATCAGGCCGGAGGCGCCGTCGACCATCCAGAGAAGAGAACCGTCCCACGTCAGATCCAGGGGAGAGGAAACCGGCGCGGCCAGGGTCTGGACGACTTCGAAGACGACTTCCCCGACGTCGGGATCGAAGGGGTTGTCGAACAGCCGGTCCCTGCAGCCGGGAACGGCCGCGAGGCTAAAAACGACAACCGACAGATAGGCAAATTTCGCGCGACGGGCCATGGTGGATTCCGACCGTGAGCGAACGGGCGTTCGTTTTTTGGTCTTGGCGATGGACGATCAGATAAATATCGAGAAGGTTGGCCGCCCAAACCGCCGCGGCGGCCAGAAGACAGGCGTTTCGCCGGCCGTCGTGCCGCTCGACAAGGTCGCGGTAACGGGAGGCCGAGGCGGCGTCGTTCGCCGATTTGTAGAGGTCGTAATTCGAGTTGCCGCGGCGGTTGTGATAAACCACTCCGGCCAGGCAGGCTAGTTCGGCGGCGGCAAAGGCCGCTCCCTTGAGGATCCGGTGTTCGGAGATTTGTCCCCATCCGGGCAAAATCAGGGATTTTTCGAGCGGGCCGAATCCCCGTTCGGCCGGTGAGGTCTTTTCGGCTGCCGCACTGGAAAGGGGGATCAGCGCGGCGGCCAGAATAAAAGCCAGGACGGCGCCCGTCCGCCTCCCCGATTCCGCCCGATTTCGCCTCAACATCGTCGATCCCGGCTCCACGAATATCACATCTCATTTTTCTTGACAAGTTGTTCAAAAATCACCTATGTTAGTTTCACACGTCAAGGGCTAAGAGGAGGAAATCCATGTTTGATCTTCGCCGTTGGATGGTCTGCAGGATTCTCGCCGTTTTCCTCTGCGCGTTTTTTGTGATGGAAGCGCACATGCTCTATGCCCAACAGAGCGCGGTCCTGACCGAGCAACAAACGGCCCAATTCAATACGGCCCGCGAGGCGTATTTCGCCGAAAACTACGCGGTGGCGAAAACTGTCCTGGAAAAGCTGATCGAGGACCTGGCGAAGATCGACGGCCGGGACAAGTTCAAGGGGGAGACGTACCTTCTGGCCGGCGCGACTTATGAAAAGCTCGACCTCCTGGGATCTTCGGTCAAGTATTATTGCCGGGCGAAGGCCATTTTGGGCGAGGGCAAAACCATCGAGGGATTGGAACTCAAGGAACTCCGTTATTACCGGGCGGATTGCGCGGCGATCGGAGCGATCCTGGAAGGAGGCCTGGGCCAGGAATCTGACGAGCTGGTCGCCCAGTATAACCAGGCCAAGGTCGGATATTTTTCCGGGGCATATGAGCCCTCCCGGGCGGTCCTGGAGTCGTTGATCACCTCTCTGGGGGCGATCGACGGGCGGGACACGTTCAAAGGCCAGGTGTATCTGCTGGCCGGCGCCGTCTATGAGGTCCTGAAATTCAAGGAACTGGCCGTTAAATATTACTGCCGGGCCAAGGCGATTCTGGGCGAATGGATGACGATCGAAGGCCTGAAGCTGAACGATCTCAAGTATTATAAGGAGAATTGCCGCGGAACGGCTGTCGCCGGGGCCGCCGTCAAGACGGCCGGCCGGAAAAGAAGCTGGTTCGGCGCCGTGTTGGGCGCGGTTCTCGGCCTGGGGATCCTCGGCGTCGCGGTCTGGTACCTGTTTTTCTCCAAGAACGCGCCGCTCGGCAAGAAGGGGAAATACACCAGCATCACTTTCATGATCAACATCAAATATAGTGGCTTCAATTCATCCGGCCACCGGATATTCACGATCGGCAACCAGGTCAAAAACGGCGAGGATTTCTATTATCCGGAGTTCATTTCCAACGATACCGCGTGCATTGCGGCGACGAAATCGGAGAGCTATTCCTATTGGTACACGCTGTCAGGGAACAGCGTCGTCATGAAACAGGACTGGCTCGATTGGGATTATGTGAACGCGTCCGGCGGAGCCATGAAAAAGCTATGCGCGGAATATACGGTATTGAATATCAGTTATGAGTATGAAGGCGGAAGTGACCCGGGCACGCCTTCCGCCGAGGGCCTGGAAAATCTCCAGTTGCTGTCCTTTGACCAATGCACGGCAAAGAGCGCCCGGGTCCATGATTGTTCCCTATCGGCGACCATCACCTTCAAGGCGCCGAAGAGAGCTTCCGCCGCCCGGGACGTTTCGTCCGCTTTTGTGGAAATGAACCACAAGTATTGACGGGGAATCAGCCGAGCAGATCGAGAAGCTCCGCGGGGTTTGAGACGAGGATCCGCGCGCCGTTTTTTCGGAGTTCGTCGGCGGTCCGGAACCCCCACAAGACGCCCACGGCGAACATCTTCGCCGCCGTGGCCGTTTGCATGTCGGTGTTCGTATCCCCGACGTAGAGGACTTCGCCGGGGGGAACGCCCAGCAACCGGGCGACTTCCAGGGCGCCGGCGGGGTCGGGTTTGACCGGAACGTCGTCCCGGGCGCCGAACACGTACGTGAACCCGACGTTCGGGAAATGCTTGCTCACGACTTCCAGGGTCGAGTCGTGGGGCTTGTTGGAGAGAACGGCCAGGGGAATCCGGCGCTTGAGCATGGCCTCGAGCATCTCCGGAATTCCCGGGTAGGGCCGGGTTTTAACCGCGTTCCGGAGGCCGTATTCGGCCCGGATCAAATCGCGGAGTTTCCGGGCGGCTTCGGGGTCGCCGGCGCATGGCGGGGGGAGGGAACGGCGGATGAACGTCGCCAGGCCGTCGCCGACCAGGGTTTTGCACTCCGCCACGGTCTTGGCCGGATAACCCATCCGGGCGAGGGCGGCGTTCATCGAATCCGTCAGGTCCTCGATTGTGTCCAGCAGCGTCCCGTCCAGGTCAAAGATCACGGCGCGATACTTCATCTCATTCTCCGGAGGAGCATTGTACAAGAGCCGCCCGCTCCGTCCAAGCCCCCTTTTCATTGACATGCCCGGAATTTCTGCGTTAACATGAAAAAAAGGAAACGACGATGATGACCATCAAAAAAATCCTCTGTCCCGTGGATTTCAGCGAACCGTCGCTCTTAGGCCTCTCCGCCTCCGTCGACATGGCCCGCCTGTATGGGGCTGAAATCGAGGTCATTTACGTCCTGCCGATTTTGCCTCCGCCGCCGATCGATCCCCAATTTTCCTTCCAGGTCCCCGAATACGAAATTCTTCTCCAACAGGACGCCGAAACCCGGCTGGCGGCTCTCGTCAAGGACAAGGTCCCGAAGGAAATCAAGGCCCGGGCGGTCGTCGGACACGGCAGCGCCGGAAAAGAGATCGTGAAATACGCCGAGGAAACGAAGGCGGGCCTCATCGTCATCGCCAGCCATGGCCACAGCGGATGGCATCACCTGGTCATGGGATCGGTCGCCGAAAAAGTCATTCGTCATTCTCCCTGCCCGGTGTTCGTCGTCCGGGAGACCCGGAGCTGATTTTCAGCTTCCTGCCGGCCTTTTCGGTTGACAGTCCGGGTGCTTTTTTGCTATTGTCTCTCGTCCCCGGCGCTATCGTCTAGGGGTCAGGACGGGTGGTTCTCAGCCATCAAACCGGGGTTCGATTCCCCGTAGCGCTACTCTTTTCGCAAATCTCTTCCGGCGATGGCCTCCGGTCGAAATCTTGCGTATAATAAATCAGGGACAGGTTACTCATTTCCCGAATTCGTAAATGATTTTAAATAAGTGGATTGAGATATTGACGACAGGGGAATTGAGGAAATGAGTAACCTGTCCCCAAATTCTTCAAATTCTTCTTGCCGGGGAAAAAGGCATGTTCTCCGGAATATTCTCGCTTCCGCGGCGGCCCTGCTCATCGTTTTTTCCGGCTTTATTTGGCTGACGCTTCCGGATGTCTCCGGGCTGAAAACGAAAAATCCCGAAACGACGTCCCTGATCCGCCTTCGTCTTGCTCCATCCGGGTCGAAAAAAACCGCCGCTTCCGTCCGGATCGGTTGGATTGCCTTCGACCGGATCCCTCCTCTTTTGAAAAAATGCGTTCTCGTCAGCGAGGATGCTTCGTTCTATGACCACAAAGGCGTCGATTACGCGGAACTCAAGGCTTCCCTCAAGCAGGACATCAAGGAAGGCCGCCTCGCCCGGGGCGGCAGCACGATCACCCAGCAATTGGCCAAGAACCTCTATCTGTCGAACTCGAAATCCTTCGTCCGCAAACTCCGCGAATTTCTTATCGCCCGGCGTCTGGAAAAAATGTTGTCCAAGGACCGCATCTTCCACATCTATTTGAACGTCATCGAATGGGGGCCGGGCGTGTACGGCGTTCAGGCCGCGGCCCGGCATTGGTTTGGGAAAGACGCGGCCGGCCTGACCCTTGAGGAAATGGTCCGGTTGACGGCGATCATTCCCCGGCCGCTTCGATCCGACCCGCGGCGGAACGACGGCTGGATGAAATTCAAGGGCCGGTGGATCGCCGACACGCTCCAAACGGTCGGGGCCATCGGCTTCGAAGATCATCAAGACCTCGTCCGGGCGTTCGAATGACGGCCCGGCCGCCGGAATCGGATTTGGAATTTCGGGACATGACCGAAATTTCTTAATTTCGGATCGTATCCTCACGCCAATGGCGGGGAGGACGGCGAAGCCTGTTCCTGAAATTCCCTTGCATCTGCATAGTTGGGCGGGAGTTGGGCGGCCGGTCCGTCCTTGACACCTTTTTCAATCAGGATAGAATGAATCTTTCAAGGAGCGATCATGGGCGGATTTTTCGGAGTCGCGGGCCGGGCCGAGAGCATATCCGACCTGTATTACGGGACGGACTACCATTCCCACCTCGGGACAAAACGGGGCGGAATCGCCGTCGTCCGGCCCGAGGGATTGGTTAAGACGATCCACAACATCGAAAACACCCAGTTTCGGGCGAAGTTCGACCCCGACCTGTCCGGCCTGAAGACGAACCTCGGCATCGGGGTCATCAGCGATTCCGACAACCAACCGGTGGTGATTCATTCCCACCTCGGGCGCTTCGCCGTCGTCACCGTCGCGGCGATCAAGAACATGGACGATCTCGTCCGTCGGGTCTTCCGCGAGCGGCGCATCCATTTCGCCGAATCGATGAGCGGGGGAGTCAACCCCACGGAATTGGCCGCCGCCCTCATCAATCAGGAGGATACGTTCGAAGCCGGGATCCGCAACCTCCAGGAGTCGATCGAAGGTTCCTGTTCGGCTCTCGTCCTGACGGATAAGGGCATCTACGCTGCCCGCGACAAGTACGGACGGACGCCCATCATCCTCGGTTCCAAGGATAACGCCTGGGCCGTGACGATGGAAACGTGCGCCTTCCCGAACCTCGGCTTCGAAGTCGTCCGCGACCTAGGTCCCGGAGAAATCGTTTTCCTGACACCCGAGGGCGCCGAGACGCGGCAGGCGCCCGGCAGCGTCCTCCAGATCTGCGCCTTCCTGTGGGTGTATTACGGTTTTCCGGCCTCGAGCTACGAGGGGATCAACGTCGAAGCGGCCCGGAACCGGTGCGGGGAGGTCCTCGCCCGCCGGTTTCCGGCCGCGATCGATTTCGTAGCCGGGATTCCCGACTCGGGGGTGGGCCACGGCATCGGGTTCGCGGCCGCGGCCGGCATCCCCTTCAAACGTCCGTTTGTCAAATACACGCCGACCTGGGCCCGGAGTTTCATGCCCCAGAGCCAGGATGTCCGGGACCTGGTCGCCCGGATGAAATTGATTCCGATCAAGGAACTCATCCAGGGGAAGAAGTTTCTGTTCTGCGAGGACTCGATCGTCCGGGGAACCCAGTTGAAGGACACCGTCCAGCGGCTTTATGACACTGGGGCCATGGAAATCCACATGCGGCCGGCCTGTCCGCCCCTCGTCTACGGATGCAAGTTCCTCAACTTCTCCATCTCCCGTTCCGAGATGGACCTGGCCGCCCGCCGGGCGATCCGGGAAATCGAGGGCGAGCGGGTTGTGGATTTGTCCCCCTACGCGGACGAACGGACCCCGCAGTTTGAGGCCATGGTGGAAAGGATCCGGCGCCGCCTCAACCTCACCACGTTGAAATACCAGCGCCTGGCCGACCTGGTCGCGGCGATCGGGCTTCCCAAGGACCGGACGTGCACGTACTGTTGGGACGGGGCCGAAGTGAAAAGTCCGTCTCTGCCATTCGCCTAATTCCGTCCGCTATTCTTTCCCGCGGTCGTCTTTCCAATCGCGGTAACGACGCAGGTAATCCTCCACGACCCGGTCCGGCTGAAGACCCAGCAACCTGGCGATGCTTTGGAGATGGCCTTTGAGATAGACCACCTGGGGGAGGACTTCGAAGCGTTCCTCCTCCAACGCCCGGAGCAGCTCCGTTCGGATTTTGAGTTCCTGAAAGACGGCGTTTTCATTCAGGTTGACGCGCTCCCGGATTTTCCGCAACACCGGCCCGCTGTAGACGATTTCCTCGAGCCGGTCCAGTTCAGGCACCGTGTCGCCACGTTCTCCGGCGCCTCCGGCTTTCGCGTTCGTCCGTTCCCCGTTCAGAGCGGAGCGGAGCTTGTCGTAAGCGTCCTCAACTTGCTGAAGGATTTTGCGTCTCGTATTCTCCGAAAATTCCTCCTCCAGCGGGGCCAGGGCGACCGAGCTTCCGGCGTAGAGTTTCCGGAGACGAAGATAAGCGTTTTGAACCTCGCGGAGCGAGGCGCTGTCCGGAAGTTCGAGGATTTCGTAGGACTTGCGGAGGTCCGTCCGGGTCATGACATCCCTCCCGGAACCGTGACGTCGCGGGCCAAGACGATGTTTTCGACCAGCGTTTCGATCTCTTTCGCCGTTCCGGTCGACAAGTAGTTCCGCATGAACGGTTTCCGGTCCCGAACGGACCGCCAGACGGTGTCGTCGTACATGACGTATCCCGAGAAATGAACCGGGACGCCGAGGTATTTCATCAAAACGCTCTTGATCGCGGCCCCGAGCTGGATGTCCTGTCCGGAACGGACCATGTTCAGGACGAGGTGGAGACGGAAATGACCGAGTTCGCGGTCTAAAATCGCCCCGAAGTACGGATAGGCGTCCTTGAGATAATCGATGAGGTCCTTGACGTTCTTGACGCCGTAGCGCTCCCGCCGGTCCCAGACATGCTGGACGATTTCTTTGAGGCCGTATTCCTTCAGGGATTTCTTGACCTGGCGAAAGAGGGCGGCCTTGACGAAGTGATACATGTTCTCGATGGCGATGATTTCCGGGGCGATGACGATGATCATCCTGTCGGCGATGAGGAACGTGTCCAGGGTGTTGCCGTGGCTCCCCGCGCCCAGGTCGATGATGACGTTCTGGGCGTTGAGCTTCATGATCTGGCGGAATAATTTGAGCTTCTGGGAGAATTTGATGTTCTCCGCCGAGAGGCTGTGGATGTCCCCGGTGATCAGGCTCATCGATTCGATTTCGGTCCGGACGGCCAGATCCGAAAGCGCCGCCCCCGTTTCAAAAAAACTCGTCAGCGAGCGGGCCGGCCGGTCAATGCCGAAAAAGGAGTGAAGGTTGGCCCCGCCGATATCCATGTCGACGAGGATGACCCGGCGGCCTTTTTGGGCGAGATACGTCCCGATACTGGAGGTGATGAAGGTCTTGCCCGTTCCGCCCTTGCCGCCGCCGACGGCCCAGATTTCGCCTTCCTTTCCGAGTTTTTCGGTTTGCGTCATGAATCCGTCAAAACGTCCAATTATAAACGGAAAGTAACATAACGGAATCCGGACATTCCGTCAACCGAAGGGGGGAAATGGCTGGGAAGCAAGGATTCGAACCTTGATACCATGATCCAGAGTCATGGGTCCTGCCGTTGGACGACTTCCCAACCGGAAGGGGGTGAATATACCGGATTTCCCGTCTCTTTTCAAGCCCTTTTCGGGTGGTTGAGGGTTGTGATAAGATGACGCCAAGCTATGAACCGAAAAAATTGGATCCGTCTCGTCCTCGTTCTGGGATTAACGGCCGTTCTCCTTTTCGTGTTCATCCAGAAGACGGACTGGGGCGAGGCCTTTAAATATTTGAAGACGCACGTCAAATGGGGGATGTTGCTTCTGGTCGTCCTCCTTACCCCGCTGCACATGCTCACCCGGGCCTGGCGCTGGAAAGTCCTGATGGTCCACGAAAAGCCGGACGTCCGTATGTACAATATGATCTCCGCAAACGCGGTCGGCTTCACTGTCAGCTACATTTTCCCCGGCCGGATCGGGGAGCTGGTCAAGCCGCTGTATCTCGCCCGCCAGGAAAAATGCCGTCCGGGATTCGCCATCGGCACGGTCGTCGTCGAGCGGATCTTCGATGTCTTCACGATGTGCGCCCTGTTGGGGATTTTTCTTCTGGCCCGGCCGCTGTACGTCTCAATTTTCAATCTTCAAGCCGACTCCATGAAGAGATTGACCGGGTTGGGCATCATCGGCGCCTCCGCCGCCACGGTGCTTTTGGCCGTCTGCCTGGGCTTCATTTTTTTTCGGGACAAGGCACTCGCTCTGACCGGGGCCGTTCTGCGGATCAGGATCTTTTCGGAGCGGTTCAGGGCGAAAGTCCTGGAGCTCCTTCATGAATTTATCGACGGGTTGAAGTTCTTCCGGTCCCCGCGGACTTTGCTCGCCTACATCGCCCTTTCGTTCGTCGTCTGGCTCGGCATCATTTTTTACTACTGGGTCTTCTTTCTGGCCTTCGATATTCACCTGAATTATTTCTTCCTCTTTCCCTATATTTTTCTGACGGCCGTCGGTGCTTCGATACCGACGCCGGGAATGATCGGGGGGTATCACACCTTCAGCCAGCAGGCCCTGATCGAATTGTTCGGGATGAACCCGAACGAGGCCGGCGGCCTGACCGTCGTTTTTCACGCCGTTCAGTACGTCGTCACCTGCCTGGTCGGCTTTTTATTCCTGTGGAAAGACGGGCTGAGCCTGGTTCAGATCAAACGGCTCGGGGAGGCGAAGAACCCATGAAATGTCCGTTTTGCGGCCACGAAGACAGCAAGGTCATCGATTCGCGGGAGAGCAAGAAGGGGATTTCCATCCGGCGGAGGCGCGAATGTGCCGAGTGCGCCCGCCGCTTCACGACCTATGAGAAGATCGAGGAAATTCCTTATATGATCGTTAAAAAAGACGGTTCGAGGCAGCTCTTCGACCGGCAAAAACTCCTGCGCGGCCTTCTGAAAGCCTGCGAAAAACGTCCCATCCCCGTATCCAAGTTCGAGGAAATCGTCGAGGAGATCGAGTCCCGTCTTCAAGAGCGCCCGGAAAAAGAGATGAAGGCCTCCGAGATCGGGCAGCTGGTTATGGAGC
>JAPKZG010000036.1 GCA_026393895.1 Candidatus Aminicenantota bacterium | reverse complement strand
GAGTTCAAGGAGCTTCCGGCCGAGGCCTACCGGCTCTGGGAGAAATACCTGGTCTTCGGCATCCTCTTCGGTAATGCGAAAAAAATCCTGAAATCCCTTCCCCTGATCCTGGGGGACGAACGGGCGGCGGCGCCCCTCTGGTATGCGGGGTATTCCCGGTCGTCGTTCCTTTCGGGCGACGGGATCGGCTCGATCTCCTCGATGATCCAATCCATCGAAAGCGCGGCGACGACGATCCAACAGGCCAGCACTTCGGCCGCCCATTATTCCTCGGGGAGCGGCGGAGGGTTCAGCGGCGGCGGGGGCGGCGGGGGAGGCGGGGGCGGGGGAAGCGCCGGTTGAGGCGCGGTGCCGGCTGAACCTTTTCACCTCCTTTTTCGTACAAAGGTATGGAAAGGATACGACAATGGAAGAAAACAATAATCCGAAGACCGGAACGCGGACGGAAGAGTTCAAGGTTTCCGGCGGCGAAATTCTGAACAAAATCAAGGAATTGCTGCACGAGGGGAACATCCGCCGGATCATCCTCAAGGACGAGCAGGGCAAGACGTTCTTGGAGATCCCGCTGACCGTGGGAATCGTCGGCGCGGCCCTGGTTCCCGTCGTAGCCGCCGTCGGAGCGATCGCGGCCCTGGTTTCCAAGCTGACGATCGTCGTCGAAAAAGTCTCTAACTGAACGGCGGCCGTTCCGCTTTGCATCCCGGCCGGAGAATGGATACAATGCGGCCATGCCGTTGCGTATTTCTTTCCTCCGGAGTTTATTTATTCTCCTTCTCGGCCTCGGAGCCGCCGGTGCGGCTTCAGCGGCCGTTTCTTCCCTCGACCTTCTTCCCCGGCCGTCCACGGTCCTTGAAACGGAAGGCCGTTTCCCGGTGGACGAATCGTTCACGGTCGGAGCGATCGGCGATCCCGGGGACCGCGCCCGCCGTGCGGCGGACCGTTTTCTCGAACGGCTCAGCGGGAGGACGGGGCTTTTTTTGCGGCGTGACGACTCCCTCCCGGAAGGCGGCGAAAGCCGGGCCTCTTTCGTTTACCGATGCGACCGGGCCGGGGCGCTTGTTCCCGGCGAGGAAGAGTCGTACCGTCTCACCGTCAGCCCCGACCGCATTCTTTTGATCGCCCCGACGGATTTGGGGATCCTCCACGGATTCGAAACCGTCCTCCAACTTCTGAAGGGCGGACCCGGCGGGTATTTCGTTCCCTGCGTTCAGATCGAGGACGTCCCGCGGTTCCCCTGGCGCGGCCTGATGATCGACAGCGGCCGTCATTTCCAACCGGTCGACGTCATTAAGCGGAATATCGACGGGCTGGCCGCGGTCAAGATGAATGTCCTCCATTGGCACCTGACGGAAGACCAGGGATTCCGGGTCGAAAGCCGGATTTTCCCCGCCCTCCATGAGCTCGGCTCGGACGGCCGGTACTATTCCCAGGCCCAGATCCGCGACATCGTCGCCTACGCCGCCGACCGCGGAATCCGGGTGATGCCCGAATTCGACATACCCGGCCATTCGACGAGTTGGTTTCCCGGATTTCCCGAGCTGGCTAGCGCCCCCGGGCCATACCGGATCTCCCGGACGTACAGTATCCAGCTGCCGGCCTTCAATCCCGGGAATCCCAACGTCTACGCGTTCCTCGATGCGTTCTTGGGTGAAATGGCGGCGCTTTTCCCCGACCCCTTTCTCCATATCGGCGGAGACGAGAACAACGGGAAGCACTGGGACGCCAACCCCGAGATCCAGGATTTCAAGAAAAAAAAAGGCCTGGCCGATAATGCCGCCCTCCAGGCGTATTTCAACATCCGCCTGCTGGAGATCTTGAAAAAACACGGACGGAGGATGGTCGGCTGGGATGAAATCCTTCAACCCGGACTCCCCCGGGATATCGTCATCCAGTCCTGGCGGGGGACGGAAGCCCTGGTCGAGGCGGCCCGCCGGGGATACGCCGGCCTTCTTTCCAACGGCTACTATATCGACCTCTGTCAACCCGCGGGCGAACACTATCTGAACGACCCTCTTCCCGCCGGCCACGGACTTTCCGCCGAAGAAGCGGCCTTAGTCTGGGGTGGCGAAGCCACGATGTGGAGCGAGCTCGCCTCGTGGGAAACGATCGATTCGCGCATCTGGCCGCGGACGGCGGCCATCGCCGAACGGTTGTGGTCGCCGGCCGAGGTCCGCGACGTGGACGACATGTACCGGCGATTGGAAATCGTCTCGATTGAGCTTGAGGAACTCGGCTTGACCCATCTCAAGAACCGGGACATGATGCTCCGGCGTCTTATTCAGGGAACGGCCATCGAGCCGCTTCAGACGCTGGCCGATGCCGTCGAGCCGCTCCGGGGCTACAAACGCCATTCCCTGGGAAAGGTCAAGACGACGCTCGCGCCGCTCACCCGATTTGTCGACGCCGTTCCGCCGGAGTCGTCGGAAGCCCGCCTCTTTGGCCGGACGGTCGATTCTTTTCTCGCCCATCGCGACGCGGGTTCGGCGGAAGCGCTGAAGATGATCCTGGAGACCTGGCGGATGAATCACGATTTCATCAAGCCGCTCCTTTCCTCCGCGCCCGTTCTCTTTGAAATCGAGCCGCTTTCCCGCGGTCTTTCGGAAGCGGCGGAAATCGGCCTGGAAGCGGTCGAGGCCTTGGGGCATAAGCGCAAAGGCCATCGGACCCAGGCCGCTGCTCGGATGAAAACCTTGGCGGAATTGAAAAAACCGCTGGCTGAACTCGAATTGGCCGTCGTTCCGGCGATTGAAAGACTGGTTTCGGCGACGATCGGCGACTGACCGGGTCCGCCCGGTCCGGCTTGCCCCGAACGTGAAGTTTTTTTTCCGATGGGGCGGCGGGAAGCGTGGACTCCGGAAAGGGAAGGACAGATGATGACATTCTCGACAAAAAACCGGGTACGATGGGCGGGGGGGGCGACGATTTTATTCCTGGCCGTCTTTCTTTTCCCCCAAAAAACGGAAAAACCGGTTCTCCACGGCCGACACTGGGTGGCCATTACCGGCAAACCGATGGCGGCCACGGCCGGGGCGATGATCTTCCAAAAAGGCGGTAACGCGGTGGACGCGGCCTGCGCCATGCTGGGCGCCGTTTGCACGATGTGGGACGTCCTCAGTTGGGGCGGGGAGACGCAGGCCTTGATCTACAACCCCAACCAAAAAAAAGTCATCGCGGTCAACGGCCTCGGCGTCGCCCCTTCGGGCGCGACGGCCGAATATTTCCGGAGCAGGGGGATGAGCCATCCGCCCGCGATCGGACCCTTGTCGGCCGTGACACCCGGCACGCCCGGCGGGTTGATGACGATGCTGGCGGAATTCGGCACGATGAGCCTGGAAGAGATTCTTGCTCCGGCGATGCGATTGGCCGAGGGATATCCGATTGAAAAAGGTACGGCTGACTCGATTGAACGGGAGAAGGACAAGATCAAGGCCTGGCCCTATGCCCGGGCGGTGATGCTGCCGCATGAGGGCCGGGAGCACGAAGGTCCCGTTCCCGGTGAGGTTTTTCGACAGGATGACCTTCTTCAAACACTCCAGAAGCTCGTCCAGGCGGAACGCGAGGCCCGAACCGCCGGCCGGGGCCGCAAGGAATCGATCTACGCCGCGTATGACCGGTTTTACAAGGGTGACATTGCCCGGGAATTCGTCCGCGGGGCCGACGAGCAGGGTGCGTTGTTTGAGGTGGACGACCTGGCCCGGTGGAAGGTTTATTTGGAAGAGCCGGTCAAGACGACCTATAAAGGGCTTGAAGTTTACAAGCTCAACAGCTGGGTCCAGGGTCCGGTCATGCTCCAGGCCCTCAATATGCTTGAAACCGTCGACCTGAAAAAACTGGGATACAATTCCGCCGCCTACATCCATATGCTGTACCAGGTGATGAACCTGGTGTTCGCCGACCGCGATTTTTATTACGGCGACCCTTATTTCCCGCCCGAGGAACCGCTGGCCGGACTTCTCTCCAAGGAATACGCCCGGGACCGGTTCCGGCTCCTCAACCCGGAGCGAAACGATCCGGACATCAAACCCGGGGACCCGTACCCCTTCCAGGGGCAGGTGAACCCGTTCCGGAAAATTTTGGACGCCTGGCCTCCCGACGCCGCCCAACCTCCGATCAAGGAAGCCGATCCGGAGAGTTTCGCGACCGGGACGACCTCGATCCAGGCGGCCGACGAGAACGGCTGGGTCGTTTCCGTCACCCCGAGCGGCGGGTGGGTCCCGGCGGTGATCGCCGGCCGGACCGGGATCGGGATCAGCCAGCGGGCCCAGAGTTTCGTCGTCGACGAAAACGAAAATCCGTTCAACGTCATCGTTCCGGGAAAGCGGCCCCGGTCGACGCTGACGCCCGGCCTTGTTTTAAAAAACGGCCGGCCGTATTTTTCCTGCGCGGTCCAGGGCGGGGACACTCAGGACCAGAACCTTCTCCAGTTTTTTCTGGAAATCGTCGAATTCGGAATGAACGTTCAACAGGCCTGCGAGGCTCCGCATTTCACCAGTTTCCAAATGAGAAATTCCTTCGACGATCACCAGTCGATTCCGGGACGGCTGGAAATCAACGAACAGGTCCCCGAGGAGGTCCGGTCGGCGCTCCGGGCCATGGGTTATCGGCTGGACGTAAAGAAATACACATCCGGCCCGATCAACGCGATCTTCTTCGACCAGGAGCACGGCACCTTCTGGGGCGGTTCGAGCAACTACGGCGACGATTACGGCGTGGTCTGGTAGAGCCGAAACGCGTTCGCTTCTCCGCCGAAGAACGTCAGTCCCCGATTTTTATGATTCGGCCGGGCGTCCACGGCGCTTTTTGTTCGTCCAGGGATTTTTCCAAGGCCGGCAGGTCGACGGTCTTGAGCGTCTCGAGTTTTTTGATCACGGGAGCCAGCTCTTCGCAGGCGATCCGGTAGCTGTCGAGTTGATTTCGGCCCGGCGCGGATGTCGTCGAGATTTGGATGCCGACGATTTCCTCGATGCGGTTGCGGATCGGCAAGGGCGCGGGCGGGACTTCCTCGAAACTGGCCTTGACTTCGTACCCGCCGAGGGCCAGCCGGATTTCATCGAGCGTTTTTTCGGTCTGAACGAGCGCGGGAAGGAGTCCGGCCGGTCCGCCGGGAAGCGCGGCCGCCGTCTGGCGGATCCGGCGCACCTTGGCGGCCAGGGCTTCGGTCTCTTCGTAGGTTCCCTGGGCAGCCCGGGTCAACTCGCCGACCTTGTTTTGGAAGGCGACAAGCTCGGGCCTGTTTTCGGCGGCGAGGGTGACGTTGGCCAAGGCCTTGACGGCGAAGGGCTGGGCTTCGCCGAGCGGCGTGACCGTGTTGTCGACGACCTTGGCCGCGGAGACGCTGTAGCGGCCCGGCATCACCATGAACCCGGAATCGTCCTTCCGGAACGGATCGAACGACTCCGCCTCGCCGACGGGGGAGGGAGAGGCGTAGCTGAGATCCCAAACGACCCGGTTGACGCCCGGAGATGGGGCGGTGCGGAGAACCCGAACGACGCGGCCGGCTTCGTCGGCGACGGTGAACTGGAGATAGGGCTTGTGTTCCATCCCTTCCCGCCGTTGTTCCTCCAGCGAGGGAATGGGGATTTTTTCGCCTTTTTCAAAAAGGTCCTTGTCCCGCTTCTGCCGGATCTGCTTTTGAGTCTGAGGGCTTTCCTTGAGGAAATATGTGAACACCGCGCCGTACGCGGGATTGGGGGCGAGGAAATAGGTCGCTCCCTGGCCGTATTTCACCGACGTCCGGATGTAGGCCAGGGCATCCTTGACCGGGAAGAGCCGAAAATCATTCTTCACGTCCTCGGGCTTGATGAGCCGTAGCGGCGTGTAGTCGTCCAAGACGAAAATACCCCGGCCAAACGTGGCGGCCACGAGGTCGTTTTCCCGGCGTTGGATGGTCAGATCCTTGACGCTGATAGTGGGCATCCCGTTTTTCAGGGCGAACCATTCCTTGCCGCCGTTGACGGAGGCGAAGACGCCGAATTCCGTTCCGGCGAACAGGAGGTCGGGGTTCACGGGATCCTGGACGATCGTGTGAACGCCGCCGTTTTGCGGCAGGCCGGCCGCGATCGGGGTCCAGGTCCTGCCCTTGTCCCCGCTCTTGAGGAGATAGGGATTGAAGTCGTCGTTCAGCGTGTTGTTGAAGGCGGCGAAAACGACGTTTTCATCAAACCGCGAAGGGAAAACGTCGCTCACGTACGTGCGGGCGGGGACGCTGGGGAACGAGTCGATCTTCCGCCAGTTTTGGCCTCCGTTTTCCGTGACCTGGATCAGGCCGTCGTCCGTACCGACGAAAATCAACCCTTCCTTAAGCGGCGACTCGGCCAGCGACACGATCAGGCCGTATTGCGAAGTCGAAACGTCCTTGGCCACGGCGTCGACGCTCCAGTATTTGCCCATGACCGGGATCGAGTTCCGGTCGATTTTAGCCGTCAGATCGCCGGAAATCTCTTTCCAGGAGTCGCCCCGGTCGTCGGACCGAAAGACCCGCTCGGCCGCGATGTAAAGGCGCGTGTTGGAATGGGGTGAGATCAAAAACGGCGTGTCCCAGAACCAGCGGAACGTCAGCTCGCCCTTGGCCGGTTGCGGCTTGATCGAGAAGCTTTCCATGCTTTTGCGGTCGTAGCGGACGATGTTGCCGTATTGCCATTCGGAATAAACGATGTTGGGGTCCTTCGGGTCGACCTGGGAGACGAAACCGTCGCCGCCGACCGTGAAGAACCACTCGTCGCTCGTGACCCCGTCCGTGCTCGTGTTCCGCGACGGGCCGCCCATGCTGTTGTTGTCCTGCGTCCCGCCGTAGATGTAATAGAAGGGCAGGGAATCGTCGACGGTCACACGGTAAAACTGGGTGACGGGAAGGTTCGAGACGAACCGGTATTTCGCCCCGCCGTCGTACGTTTCATAAATCCCCCCGTCCCCGCCGATGAGAAAATGGGCGGTGTCGCGGGTGTCTATCCAGATGGCGTGGTCGTCGACGTGACGGGCGTCGAGCCCGAGCGGCGTCCAGGTGCGGCCGCCGTCGCGGGAGACGTGGGAGACGGTTTCGGTGGAATAGATTGTATCGACGTCCTTGGGGTCGCAGACGATTTCGTTGTAGTACTGTCCCTGGGCGGAGTGGGAGCTCATTTTCGACCAGGATTCGCCGCGGTCGGTCGAACGGTAGAAGCCGCTCGCGTCACCGGCCGCCTCGATGATGGCATAGACGACGTCGGGGTTTGCGGGGGAGATGGCCAGCCCGATCCCGCCCATGTCGGCCGAGGGCAGGCCGGAAGTGATTTTCCGCCAGGTTTTGCCGCCGTCGGTCGTCTTGTGAAAGGCTGTTTCCGGGCCGCCGCCGATCTTGGTGAAGACGTGCCGCCGGCGCTGTTCCGAGGTGACGATGATGACGTCGGGGTCGCGCGGGTCCATAACCGCGCTGGCGACGCCCGTATTTTCGCTGATGGAGAGGACCTTGGTCCAGGTTTTGCCGCCGTCGGTCGTTTTGTAGAAGCCGCGGTCGCCGCCCGGGCCCCAGGCCGAACCCTCGGCTGCGACGTAGACCATGTCGGGATTTTTGGGATTGATGAGAATGTCCCCGATCTGGCGGGAGTCTTTCAGCCCCATCTGCGTCCAGGACTTGCCGGCGTCGATGGTTTTATAGACGCCGTCGCCGTAGCCGAGGGCGCGCTGGTGGTTGTTTTCGCCCGTTCCCGCCCAAACGACGTTGGGGTTCGTCGGGTCCATGGCCAGGCAGCCGATCGCGTAAGACCCGTAGTTCTCGAATACCGGCGACCAGGTGATGCCGGCGTTGTCCGTCTTCCAGATATGGCCGCTGGCCACGCCGACGTAAATCTGCTTGGGATCGGCGGGATTAACGGCGAAATCGGCGATGCGTCCCGAGGTATGGGCCGGGCCGACTCCCCGCCAGGCCAGGCCGGCGAACGTTTCGGCGCTGATCGTCTCCGGTTTTTTGTCAGGTTCCTTCGGTTTGGCCTTTTCGGCCGCAAAAAGCGAGAACACCGTCAAGACGACCAGGACGAGAATCACGATTTTTTTCATGAGGCCTCCTTATGATGAGGGCGAAGGTATGATATTTTTACGTTGGTTTTAACAAGGAGGCATCGTAAACCCGGTCCGGGATAGCTGTCAAGAAAAGAAAGGAAAACCGGATCGGGACGAACATCGGGCAACGTTTCGAACCGTCCCCGCTGATTATAAAGTGTCCTCCGGGGAGGACGATCCTGGCCGGACGAACCTGCTTCCTCCCGGAAAGTAAATTGGCATGATTCTTGGATATAAGTAAGGTAAGGTAACGTTTAAGCCCGGACGTGAGTTTGACAATTTTAAGGGCGGTAGAGTAGATTAGAAAAAAGGAGTACCGATGAACGCTTCGCCTCGACATAAACCGGGAACGGACGCAGGTCTGCGATGGGCGCTTCTCCTTCTCTTCCTCGTCTTGACGGCCGTCGCGGCTCCGGCCCAGTACTTCGGCCGGAACAAGGTCCAGTACCAGAAATTCAATTACCAGGTCCTGCGCACCGATCATTTTCAGATCTACTACTACCCGGAGGAGGAAGCGGCGATCCGGGTCGCCGCCCGGATGGCCGAACGCTGGTACAACCGGTTCGCCCGGATTTTCAACTATGACCTCAAGGGCAAACAGTCTCTGATCATATACGCCAGCCACCCTCAGTTTGAGCAAACGACCGTGCTCTCCGAATTGATCAACGAGGGCACGGGCGGAGTGACCGAATCATTCAAGCGGCGGATCATCCTGCCGTTCGGGGCCACCCTGGAAGACACGGACCACGTCATCGGTCACGAGCTCGTCCACGCCTTCCAGTACGACATGGCCATGGGGGGCGGGCAACGCTACAAACCGCAGGGCGGAGGCGGTCTGGAGCGGGCCCCGCTGTTCCTGATCGAAGGCGCGGCCGAATACTTTTCGATCGGCCCGGAGGACCCTCACACGGCTATGTGGATGAGGGACATGATCCGGAAGAAAAAGATCCCGACCCTCAAAAACCTGGAAAATCCCTATAAATATTTCCCCTATCTATACGGCCAGGCGGTCTGGGCGTATATCGCCGGCCGGTGGGGAGACATCGTCGCCTCGAAACTGATGAAGGACATCATCCGCGGTTTCGAGTACGAAAAAGCCTTCGAACGTGATTTGGGCATCACGACGAAGCAATTCTCCGAAGATTGGCACGCGGCCCTAAAGGCCGAATACGGAATGATCGAGAAATCCACGGAGAAGCCGCTGGCTAACGCCCGGCTTCTGATCAAGGGGACCGAGGATGAATCTCTGAATTGCGCCCCGTCCGTCTCACCCGACGGCAAGCGCTTCGTCTTCATTTCCTCGCGCGACCTGTACTCGATCGAAATGTTCATGGGCGACGCCCAGACCGGAAAGATCACCCGGAAACTGACGAAAACCGCGATCGATCCGCATTTCCAGAGCATCCAATTCATCTATTCGGCCGGGTCCTGGAACGCGGATGGGACGAAGTTCGCCTTCGGTGCGGTGAGCGCGGGCAAGCCCGTCCTGGCGTTTCTGGCGGAAGACGGCCGCAAGCTTGATGAGGAAATCGTCTTTCCCGAATTGGGCGAAATCCTTAATCCGACGTGGTCGCCCGACGGGAAAAAGATCGCCTTTTCCGCCCTGACTGGAGGATATTCGGACCTTTACATTTATGACTTCGAAACCAAAAAGCTGCAAAACATGACCTCCGACCCCTTCGGCGACCTTCAGCCGGCCTGGTCGCCCGACGGGAAATGGATCGCCTTCATCACCGAGCGTTTCACCGCCGATCTGTCCCTGGTGGGTATGGGCGATTGCCGGCTGGCCTTGCTCGATCCTTCGACAGGGGAGATCCGGGAACTGCCGGCGTTTCAAACGGGCAAGCATATCTCGCCGCAGTGGTCGGCCGACGGCCGGCAACTTTTTTTCATTTCCGACCGGGACGGCGTGTCCAACCTCTACCGCCTGGACCGGAGCGAAGGCCGTTTTTATCAGGTTACGAATCTCTATACCGGGGTCAGCGGCATCACCGCCCTGAGCCCCTCGCTGACGATCGCTTCCCGTTCCAACGACGTCCTGTTCGGTGTCTACGACGAGGGCATTTACAGTATTTACAAACTCAACACGAGCAGCGAGATGGCCGGGACCCCGGTCGGCACGGAGGCGGTCGACCGTTCCTCGGCGATGCTTCCGCCCAAGGCCCGGACGGGTTCGGAGTTAATGGGATTGCTCCGCAATTTCATGTACGGCTTGCCGGCGGACGCCTCCAAGTTCACCTCCGTCCCCTATGAATCCAAAATGACCTTGGATTACATCACCCCGCCCCAGGTCGGCGTGGGCGTAGACCGCTACGGTTCCTACGCCGGCGGCGGGGTCGCCTTCACCTTCAGCGATATACTTGGGCAGAACAGCATGACGGGCATCGCCCAGGTGTCCGACCGGCTCATCGATTCGGCCGTCATCGGCGTTTACACCAACTCAAAAAACCGGTTGAATTTCGGCCTCGTGGCCGAACGGATGCCGTACAGCTATGGCGGATATTCGATCGAAGACGGTTGGGTAAAGAACGAGCCGGCCTATTTCATCAAAGAGTACATCTATCGCCAGATCTACTACCAGTTGGGAGGATTCGCTTATTATCCGTTCAACCCGGCCCAACGGGTCGAGGTCCAGGGCGGCTACAGTTTCGTCCAATTCGCGAATTCCCTTTACACCCGGGCGTATTCGTATTACACCAACAACCTCATTTATTACGAGGACATCGACCTGCCCTCGGCCTCCGGGATCCACATGCCGTTCCTCAGCGCCGCTCTGGTTTCCGACACGTCGCTTTTCGGGGCGACCAGCCCGATCATCGGCCAAAGCTACCGGCTTGAGGTTTCGCCGACGTTCGGCACCCTCAACTACACCACCGTGCTCGCCGATTACCGGAAATACATCGTTCCGGTCAAACCGTTCACCCTGGCCTTCCGGATCCTTCATTACGGCCGGTACGGAAGCGGCGGCGAAGATTCGCGCCTCTATCCGATGTATCTCGGATACGGGACGATGATCCGGGGCTACGAATACAACAGCTTGTCGGCCGAGGAAACCGACCCAAAGACAGGGACATTCGACTATAACCGGCTGTTCGGAACGCGCGTCGCCGTGGCCAATTTTGAGCTGCGGTTTCCGCTGTTCGGCGTCCTCGGGCTGGGCAAGGGATACTACGGCATCTTCCCGCTGGATTTCGTGGCCTTCTTTGACAGCGCCGTGGCCTGGAACAGCACGGACAAGGCCTGGTTCCTGGGCGGAAACCGGAAACCCCGGTCCAGTTACGGGATCGGCTTGCGGGCGAACCTCTTCGGCTATATGGTTGTCGGATGCGATCTCGTCAAGCCGCTTGACCGTCCGGGCCAGGGCTGGCATTTCACCTTCAGTTTCTGGCAGGGATTCTAACGCTTCGGAATTCGCGGATTTCTGTTAAAATGGCATCTTCCCGCGCGGAGGATGTCATGCGCAAATCGAACTTTTTTCTGGCCTGTTCGGCCGGGCTCGTTCTCGTTTTTGCCTTCGCCCTTTCGGCCGAGACAACCCGGGTCGTCGAACCGAAAATCCCCTTTGAACCCAGGACCTATGTTTGTTACCGGGCGGCCGGTCCCGTGACGGTGGACGGAAACCTGGACGAGGACGTCTGGGACAAGGCCTCCTGGTCCGATCCCTTCGTCGACATCGAGGGAGGAAAGCGGCCGAAACCGCGGTTTCGGACGATGGTCAAGATGTTATGGGACGACCTGTATTTCTACGTCGGGGCCTACCTGGAGGAGCCGAACGTTTGGGGGACGCTTACCCGCCATGACTCGGTCATCTACGAGGACAACGATTTCGAAGTCTTTATCGATCCGGACGGCGACACCCATCATTACTTCGAGACGGAGATCAACGCGCTCCGAACGGTCTGGGACCTGTTTCTCATAAACCCATACCGGGACGGCCGCCCGGCCAACATCCAGGCCTGGGACATTCCGGGAATGCAAACCGGCGTCCTGATCAACGGGACGCTGAACAACCCGAAAGACAAGGATAAAAGCTGGTTCGTCGAGCTGGCCTTTCCCTGGGACGTGCTCCAGGAAGCCGCTCATCCGGCCGCCCCGCCCCAGCCGGGGGACCAGTGGCGGGTCGATTTCTCCCGTGTGGAATACCGAACGGCCGCGGCGGACGGAAACGTCGTCAAGGCCGCCGATCCGGCGACGGGCAAACCTTATCCCGAGGAGACCTGGGTTTGGTCTCCGACCGGGGTGGTCGACATCCATTATCCCGAGATGTGGGGGTATGTCCAATTCTCGGGGAAAACCGCCGGAAAAGGACGAGATTCGTTTGTTTCGCGGCCTGAGGAAAAAGCGAAGTGGGTCCTCCGCCGTCTGTATTACCGGGAGTGGGCGCATTTTGCCGAAAAGGGGAGTTTCACCTCCGACGTGAACGCGCTCGGACTCAAGGAAAAGGAATTGAAAGTCACGGGATTCGTTTATCCCCCGGTCCTGCAAACGACCGACCGGATGTTCGAAGCGTCCTATGCCGGGACGGGCGGCGCCGTCTGGCGCATCCGCCAGGACGGCCGCGTCTGGAAGGACCAATGACGTTCGATTTTGACACCATTTTGGACCGGCGCGGGACCGGTTCGGTGAAATGGGACATTCCAGCCATGAAATTGGGCGCGCCCGAAGCCATTCCCATGTGGGTGGCCGATATGGATTTCGCCGCGCCCCCGGCCGTACGCGAAGCCCTTGCCCGCCGGGTTTCGCACGGCGCGTTCGGCTATCCGTCCGATCCGGTTTCCGTCAGAGAGGCGGCCGTCGATTGGCAGAAGACGCGTTTCGGTTGGGAAATCCGTCCGGAGTGGCTGTCTTACGCGCCTGGAATCGTGCCCGCGCTGTACGCCTGTGTGCGGGCATTCTCCCGGCCGGGCGACGGCGTGATCATTCAGACCCCGGTCTATCCGCCGTTTTTTTCGGCGGTCGAAGCGTCCGGACGGTGGCTTGTGCGGAATTCCCTCCGGTTTGAGTCCGGCCGATGGACGATGGATTTCGACGACCTCCGGCGGCGGATCGACGACCGGATCAAGTTGATCATCCTCTGTAGTCCCCATAATCCCATGGGCCGGGTATGGACGGAAGAGGAATTGCGGCGGCTTGCCGAAATCTGCCTGGAACGGAACCTGGTTGTTGTGGCCGACGAGATCCACGGCGACCTCGTCTTTCGCGGGCATCGCCACATGCCGTTCGCGACGCTGGGCCCGGAAGTCACCGCCCGGACGGTCACCCTTATCGCTCCGAGCAAAACGTTCAATGTCGCCGGCCTGGCCGCGTCGCTGGCCGTCATCGAAAACCGCGTTCTCCGGGAAGGTTTCCGGAAGGAATTCGCCGATATCGGCTGGGAACTTCCGAATATCTTCGGCCTTGTCGCCATGGAGGCGGCCTACCGCGGCGGCGGGTCCTGGCTCGAGGCTCTGCTCGAATACCTGGAGGCCGGAGCGGATCTGCTCCAACGGTTCTTCGACGAGAGGCTCCGGCCGCTCCGGTTTTATAAGCCCGAGGGGACATATCTGGGACTGGTGGACGGCCGCGGCCTCGGCCTGTCCCCGGCGGGATGGAACGATTTCCTGCTCCGCAAAGCGAGGGTGTATCTTAACGACGGGGCGATGTTCGGGACGGAAACGGAGGGGTTCGCCCGCCTCAATTTCGCCTGTCCGCATTCCGTCCTGCGCGAAGCGCTGGAACGGATCGAGAGGGCTTTGGGAGGTCTCCGATGAAACATCGATCGGCCGCGGCGGTCGCCGTTCTCACCTTGGCCTTCTTCGGCGCAGCTTGCGCCGACCGGTCCCTGCCGGGCGGCAGCGCCCGGGACGCCGGTTTTTCCCAGGAACGTCTCGATCGTGCATCGGTCATCATCAAAGAAGCGATCAACCGGAAGGAATTTCCCGGCGCGGTGCTCCTGGTGGCCCGCAAGGGGAAAATCGTCCTTCACGAAGCCTACGGCGAAAGCAGGTGGGTCCCCGATCACCGGCCGATGACCAGGGACATGATTTTCGACCTCGCTTCCCTCACCAAACCCGTCGCCACCGCGGCTTCCGTGATGGCCCTCGTCGAACGCGGCCGGATCAGTCTCTGGGACCGGGTGAAAACGTACGTTCCGGCCTTCGTCCCGTACCGGGACTGGTTCGGCGCGGACGGTGAGGACGCCCGGATCTGGAATCTTCTGACCCATACCTCCGGGCTTCCGTCTTATACCGAGGCCGAGGATGCGGCCAAGGTCCTCGGCCGGCCGTGTTCGCCCGAAGCCCTGGTAAATTATATCGCCGCCCTTCCCAAAAACGACCCGCCCGGAGAAAAGTTCACCTACAGTTGCCTGGGATACATCACTCTGGCGGAAATCGTCCGTAAAGTGTCCGGCCAATCGATCGACCGTTTCGCCGCGGAGAATATTTTTAATCCGCTCGGGATGAACCGGACGTTTTATAATCCCGACCCAAAGCTCTTCGACCAGGTCGTTCCGACGCAGCTAGTGGACGGCCGTCCGCTCCTCGGCGTCGTTCATGATCCCCTGGCCCGGCTGCAGGGCGGGATTTCGGGGAACGCGGGATTGTTTTCCACGGCCGGGGATCTCGCGGTTTTCGGCCAGATGCTCCTCAACGGCGGCGAATATCGCGGCACGCGGGTTTTCAGCCGGGCGGCGGTGGAGCGCATGACCTCGGTTTATCCCAGGGCCGCGTTTACCGGACGCGGATTGGGGTGGGACCTCTGTTCCGTTTACGCGTCCAACGGCGGCGATCTTTTCGGGCCGCGATCGTTCGGGCATTCGGGGTACACCGGCACTTCGCTTTGGATCGACCCGGACACCAAGACCATCGTCGTTTTTCTGACTAACAGCGTCCATCCCGACGACAAGGGAAAAATCGTTCCCCTGCGAAGCCGGGTGGCCAACGTCATCGCCGCCGCGATTCTGGATTGACTATTTTTTCCGGATGACGGGCCGGGGAGTCACCAGAAAATCGACTCCGCCGACGGTTTGGCCGGGTTCGAGTTTGACTTTATAGGGCAGGGGAACGGTCGTCGTCGAGCGCGCCGGAAGGGTTTCCGGGTCAACCGAGAGCTCGTATTCTCCGGGAAGGATGTTGACGAACCGGAAGACGCCGTCGGCGTCGGTATAAGTGTTGAGAATCAAGCCCGCCTGGTCCGCCCCTGTTTGCGCTCCGGTTTGTTGATTCGCCGGGTCGTTTCCGACGACGGGCGTCAGGACGACCAGGACGTCGGCCAGCCCCTTGTCGGCCGGGTCGAGGTTTCCGTTTCGGTCGGTATCCTCGATAAAGCGGCCGGACAGGGTCGCTCCCGAAATCAGGAGGAACGAGACCTGCCGGGTGACCCGGGGTTGGATCATGACGTCCACCCGGACGGGGCTCAAAAGGTAATAGATCGCCGGGATTTGGTTTTCTTCGAGGCGGAGCTGATGGGGGCCCTCGGCCACCAGCGGGAAACGATATCTCCCGTCGGAACCGGTCGTCGTCTTGGAGCCGTCCTCGAGCCGGAGATTGATGCCGGGCAGTCCTTTTTCTCCGGGGCCCATGATTCCGTCGCCGTTGCGGTCCTCGAAAACGAACCCGTCGATCCCCCCGACGCCGATGGCGGAGCCGCCGACGGATTGCCGGCCCGAGATCTTCGGCTCCAGGCCCCAGGAAAAGCGTTTGTCGACGCGAAAGGTGAATTGATAATCCGAGGAGCGGATATCCCTCCGGTTCAACGGCTCGGACGCCCGAACGTCGAACCGCAGCTGAAGATCCCGGCGAAGGCCGATTCGGACCCCGAGATAGCCGACGAGCTGGGAGGCGGGGTCGGAATAACCGTATCGTTCATAAAAAAGTTCGGTGTAGAGATCGAAGTCCGGGGAAAGAATATAATTCCAGCCGGTCCGCAGGTAGATGTTTCGATCGACGATCCCCGCGGACATGCTTTTTCTCTGATCGAACTGTCCCTCCACCCAGAGAAAGGAACCCCGGGGCAACATCTTCCGGAAACCGATATACACGACCGGCGAGCTGAAGCGCGACGCCACGTCGGCGCTTTCCCGGGAGCTCTGCAATCGGACTCGGAGGTAGGGGACATACTCCCCCATCGTCTTGGACGCCTGGACGAAGACGCCGTTTGAGGAGTAGTCCGTGCTTCCGGGGAGTTCCTCCTCCGAAATCCGGCGCTGGAATTCCCATTGAGCCGTGATGTCGATAAGCGACCGGGTGTTGAGATAGAATCCCGAAATGAGCGAAAGCGAACCGAGGGTGTTCATGTCCGGGTCGGCGTCGGTGTTGTTGGTAAAACGGTCGGCGATCCCGAACAGCGCCAAGTTGCGCGTAGCCTGATACTGCACGGAGGAGAAGAATCCCCGTTCGTCGCGGACGAATTGATACTCCGGATTGAGGTCCTGGAAACGGGAACCCGTGAAACGGTAATTCGCCTCGAAATCCCACTTTCCGGCCCGCAGGAGGGGGCCGAAGCGGAGGGCGTTGGCCGAGCCCGAGGCGCCGGATTCCCCGGACGTGAGGCTGGTCAGGAATTCTCCCAGGGTTTTCAGACCGGATACGACCGGCACTTCGGCATCGACGAGGACGAGGGTGTTTTTTTCGGCGGCCGTCAGGTCGGAAGGATCCCGCCGGGTGTGAACGATTCCGGCTCCGATGAGCGCTTCCCCGGAGAATTTCCACCGTCCGCGGAGCCCGTAAAAGGGCTGGTCCTTGAGCTCGTACGTACCGGCGAGAAGTCCGGTCAGGCGGGCGAGTTTTCCTCCGAATACCGCAAGATCGAACTCCGGTGCGGCGATCGATGCGTTCAGTCCCCGAAAATAAAAATAGGGATGGTATTGGTCGACGAATTGCGATTCAAGGTTGGAATTGATGTAAAAATCGTCTCCGACATTGACCGTCAAGGCCGTCTTCCCGAAGGTGAAACCACTCCACCCGGCGGACACCCGGGCTAGGCTGAATCGGCCCCCGGAAAACAGGGCGTCTGTCCAGAGGGACACCGTCCCGTAATTCGTGAAGTCCTGGACGGCGTCCAGGTGAAAGACGGTTTCATAAGCGTTCGAAGCGCCGCCGAGGGGGTTCCGGAAGAGCTGACTGCGGTTCCAGATCGAAAAATCGGCGTAACCCTTGTCGGCCGAGGCGAACGGCGCGAAAAGGGAGAAAAATCCGACGAGGGGAACGATCCAAAACTTCGTGCGCTTTGCGGCCCTCTTCACGTATCCTCGGGACTCACTCGACGATAATCGGCCTGGTCAAAGATATTTTTTTCCCGGTGAGCGGCCGGAGAATGCATTCGGCTTCATACCGGCCGGCGGCGATTTCGCCTTCGACCGGAATCCGGAAGATCCGTTCACTGAGCGGCGGGACCGGGTCGGCGCTGAATTCCGCGGCGAGGACTTTTTGGCCTTTTTCATTCCGGAGGATGAGCTCGCCTTCGGTCGGGGAGAAAAACCGTCCTCCGTTTTTCCGGCGAAGGACGAGGATGCTCCGGCCGTCCCGACGTTCGACGGCCAGGTCTTCGATCGTTCCGGCATCCTCGTGTTTCCCGATCGTGACGACCGCCAGGGCGGTCAATTTTCCCTGGAGAAAGAGACCATCTCCGGACTCGTACGAAACGGCCTGGATGGAAATTACGGCCGGATATTGTCCCGGGACGGCGTCTTCGGGTACGGCGACGATGAAGGGCATGTCCCGGAATTCCCCGGCCGGAATGGTGAATTCCCCCCCGACGACGCTGAACCAATCCTGCGAGGATAACGCCGGGGCCCCTTCGGCGGGGAAGATATCGACGCCGGGGATTCCTGTCGTCCAGGCAACGACTTCCGCCCGGACCCGGATGGCTTCCGCGGCATCGTTGCCGATGGTCAGCGCGCCTTCCTCGGATTTCCCGGCGGCCAGGGCAAATTCCAGTTGAACGGGGGAAAGCGATAGCGATGATTGTCCCCGAAGGGTTGGGATGGCGACGAGGCCGAGGAGAAATAAGAAGACGGATTTCGGACGTCTCATATTAATAGATAGCCAGCGTGACCGTTACGGTCTGGGTGTATGATCCGGCCCAATACGTCCATAAGTTTTTAAAGACGAATGTCAGGTACCCCGTTAAAATGTCGTTGTCCTTGTCCGCCGCCGCGATCTGGGCGACGCCGGCGGCCAGCGTTCCGGCCTGGAACGGAGAGGGTGTCGCCGTCCAACTGACGTTGGATATGGCAATGGTTGCGGTGGTTGTGGCGTCGGAAAGATTGCCGTTAGCTCGAAGAGTAAGTTGCCAGGTTCGCCCTGATGAGTTTTGGGTCCTCATCGTGACGGTGACGACCTGGCCGGCGGTGATTGTGGGAGACGTGTCGGGATCGGCAGCGGCAAAGGAAATCGAAGTGGGGGAGATGCTCAGCGTGGCTCGTTGTCCGTAGAGCGAGCCGGCGGCGAAGAGCAGGAGGACGAAGATACCGGCGGGGAAGATGCGGGAAATCGGTGTTTTGTTCATGCCTCACCTTAACTCGTGCCGACGCTGAGCGTCACGACCAGGCTGTATGTGCCGGGGGCGTAATTGGCATTGTCCTGGAACGAAAACTTGATCGTTCCCGTGTAGGTTCCCGAGGCGTTCCAGGTCCCCAAAAGTTGATTCGCGCTGGACGAAAGCGTTCCCGAGGTGACGAATCCCGAACCCGTCGCCGTCCAGGTGATCGCCGAGATCGGGATCGTGGCGCCGGTCGATGAATCCTTCAACGTTCCGACCGCCTGGACCCGGAGGTTGAACGTCTGGGGCAGCGTCAGGGAACGGGACGTCGTGGCCTTTACGGTGACGGTGATCGGCGACTCGTTTTGGGAGATCACCGGCGCGGTTTGAGGATTGGCGATCCGGGTGAACGTCACGTTGTTCGAGGTCATCTCGAGCTTGTAGCGCGAGCTCACCGTAGCGTTTACGGTCAGGGTTCTGGTCGCGGAGCTTTGGGCGAAAAGCAAGCCGGCGGAAAGCCCCAGGACCAGCAGGGCTCCGATGATGGGTTTTTTCATTTTTCCACCTCGATCGTTTTTTCCATTTCGATGATTTCCACCCGGCCGATATCGAGTTCGCAGACCGCCCGGTAAGTCCCGGGTTCGAGCGGGCGAGGAAGGGGACAGGAGACGTTTTTCCGGCTCTCGGGCAGGACGATGTCGTCGGGGATATCAAAGTCGAAAATTTTATCGCCGGCGGCCGAGAATATGCGGATTACGCCCTTGGTCCGAAAATGGGTATGGCCGGTGTTGCTCAAGGCGAGGACGAGGGCCGGCGTGTCGTTCTTCGTCCCGAGGGTCAGGTCGAGCAAGTCGCCCTCGACGGCCGGGTCACCCGTAAGCACGTAGACGGCGGCCGCGATCTTTCCGCTGAAGAGCATCCGGTTCCCGGCCTGCGCCCCGGCCGCGTCCGGGACGGTTTCGAAGGATATCGCGGCATGGTATCCCCCGGGGGCCGTGTCGGGAGGGACGGTCACCGTATACCTGACGGATTTCGTTTCGCCGGGGGCCATCCGAAAATCCTGGGGGTTGACGATGATCCAATCCTTGCTGGAATAGGTCGTGGGGGTCGCCCCGATGAACGAGGCGGTCCCGTCTTCGCTGATGGTCCAGTTCTCGCAATAAACTTTGATCCGAATCGGACCGGTGTCGTTGTTGCGGATCATGAAGACGTCGGTGAGGCTTCCGCCGGGTCTTATTTTGTGTTCCGCCCGGATGGGGGAGATCCCGAAATAGATTTGTCCCCGGGCAGGCGTCGCGGCTCCCAAGACGAAGCCGGCGACTAGAGCGGTGAATCCGCCTTTGAGCCTATTCATTCCGCGCATCGCCATGATTTTCTTTCTATTCTATTTTAAATATGAAATTGAGGCAATCCCATCCTGCATCCCGTCTCCGGAACGCGGGAATAAAATGAACAAGGGCGGAGCTTTCGCCCCGCCCTCACGGAAACCCTTTTCGTTTCTCGGAAACGTCGTCAGATCGATGACAGCGTGTAGGTCGCGGTCGCGTTGTAAGCGCCCGGAGCCTGGGTCGCGTAGTTCCGGAGGAACGAATAGGTGAACGTGCCTTCATGCCAGTGGAGAACGGAGCCCGTCCAGGAGCCGGCTTCGACGGATGTCTTGGCCATCGTCCCGCCCGCATACCCCGCGCCGCTCGCCGTCCAGGTGATGGCCCCGATCCCGATCGTGTTGGAACCGGCGGTCAGGTCGGCGTTGGCGACGACATTCAACTTGAGGGTGTTGCCCGTGTTCGTGACGGCGAACGCCCGAACGGCCACCGCGCCTTCGTTGGCCGCGATCGCATGGGTGGCCGGGGTTGCGGAAATGGCCGGCTGAAAGTCGGTGAAGGTCAGGGCGCTCGTGCCGACACTCAGGTCGTACCATGCCGAGAGGTTCACGGTCATGTTGACGTTCTGAGTCGTCACGGCGAAGAGTCCGCCCGCCATCAGGGTCACCAAACCGAGGATTGCGATTGTTTTTTTCATCTTAGCCTCCTTTGGCTTGACTCTCTTCCTCGCTAAAAGAAAAGATGTCTTTTTTATCGCTACGCCATTTATATAAGCATTATGCGTGCCAAAATATTAAATATAATAAAATCAATTACTTAAAAATATTGAAACATCGCCAAGGTGAGATAAAGTGACAATAATTTGCTATATAGGACAAAAAATGTCCAATAGATTTAGGTTTTGAATGGAGGCAGTAGATAGAACGAAGAGGGGGCTTCAGGTCGACATCAAGCTATAAACGATCCGTTGGACGTATTTTTCCCCGGTAGCGTTGGTTTTAGGGGAGAAATACTGGACCGTGCCTTCGTGGTAGCCGGGGCCGACCCAACGGGCCAGGACGGTGGAACCGGAGGAGGTGAACCGTCCACTCTGAAAGCCGTCGCCCGCTCCTGCCCAAGATACTTCGGAGAGAGGAAGCGTCTCGCCCGAGGAGCTGACCAGGTCGCCGAAGACCTGAACTCTCAGCTCGACAGCCTGGCTGTTGGCGACGACCGTCAAGGCCTTGATCCGGGCGGGGATTCCGTCCGGGCTCATGGTCGTCGTCACGTTGGCCCCTGCGGCGCCCGACGATTCCAAATTCGCCTCGGAAGTCTGCACTTCCAAAACGAACCATTCCCTCAGGTTGACCGTGAAAGACATCGCGTTGGATTCGCCCATCGCGGGAGATACCGCCCAGCCCGTCCCTGTCAATATAGCGAGGAAGAGAGTCAAGGAGGCTGCTTTGTATCTCGCGACGTCTCTTTTCATTCTCATTTTCGGTCTCGCCTATTTAATAGCAATACTTGTGCCAAGAGCAAAAATGAATATAAGATATTGATAATAAATAATATATCTCGTTTTCGGTATAATATTCACTGTCCGTATTCGTATCACTGTTTTTTATGGCATTCATGTATATATCTATTTAAATGTTATATTTACACGGTATTTTTGACATAGTCCGGATATGTTACACTTTTCGTTAAGATTTGTTCCAAACGGCTTCCCATGGGGAACGGATCGCTCGGTGATCCAAGCGCAGTATGCCCGATTTCCCTCAAGACTCCTCATTCCCCCTCCAGGGTTTATGAGCCAATTTATTTATAACTTAAAGCCATGTTTTTTTAGTTTACGGTAAAGGGCCGGACGTGTCAATCCGAGAGTTTTAGCGGCTTTGAGCTTGTTGTGTCCGGCCGCCTTGAGAACCTCGGCGATGTGTTTTTTCTCGATTTCGTCCAGGCTTAATTGACCGTAGGGATACGGTCCTTCCTCCGCTTCCCAGTTTTCCGCCCGGTCGGAAGAAAGAATCAACGATTCGGGAAGGTCTTTAAGGTCGACGAACGGCTCGGTGCTCAGCATGACCGCCCGTTCGATCACGTTTTCCAATTCCCGGACGTTGCCCGGGTATTCGTAATTCGTCAACGCCCGTTTGGCCCGTTGGGAGATTCCCCGGACGCTTTTCTTGAACTTCCGGTCGCTCGCTTCAAGAAAATGATTGGCCAGGAGCGGAATATCCTCTTTCCGGTCCCGGAGCAACGGCAGGTGAATTTCCGCCAGGTTGATCCGATGATAGAGATCCTCGCGGAAAACGCCTCCGGTGATCAGGGTCCGCAGGCTCTTGTTGGTGGCGCAAATCACCCGGACGTCGATTTCGACGTAGGTGTTTGATCCCAACGGCCGGAACCGGTGTTCCTCCAAGACCCGGAGAAGCTTGGTCTGGACGGTCATGGGGATCTCCCCGATTTCATCAAGAAAAAGGGTGCCCCCGTCGCTGTCCTTGAAAATCCCCGGTTTTGGCTTGTCGGCCCCGGTGAAGGCCCCCCGTTCGTAGCCGAAGAGTTCCGATTCGAAGAGACTCTCCGGGATGGAGGTGCAATCGCAGACCACGAGTTTCCGCCCCCGCCGCGGGCTCAGCTGATGGAGGGCCCGGGCGACCATCTCCTTGCCCGTTCCCGTGGCGCCCTGGATCAGAACGGGGGAGGAGAATTTGCCCAGCCGTTCGATCAGCGAAAACATCTCGAGCATGGCCGCGCTCCGGCCGACCATTCCCTCGAACACGTATTTCTCGGCCAGCTGTTTTTCGAGCCGGTAGGTTTGCTTCCGGAGATCGACCTTCTCCTGAATCCGGGAGAGGATGGCGAGAACGTCTTCCCCGTCGAACGGTTCCTCCACGTAATCGACGGCCCCGAGATGAATGGCCTCGACGGTTTTTTCCACGGGAAGGGGAGGGCCGGCCAGGATGACGTCGATCAAGGGGTCGAAATTCCGGATCTCGCGGAGCGGAAGGAAGTCATTCGTTTCGTCCTTCGCAAGCCGGAGAACGATGATCCGGATCCCCCAGTGGCGAACGAGGGTTTTAATGTTTTCCCGTTTGGCGGAGTGATAGATCGTGTAGCCCTTCGGCACGACGACTTTTTCAAGGAGGGTGAAAATCTCCGGGGTTTCGGAGATCACGAGGATGTTCATCGTCCGTCCGCCTCGTTTTGCGGACCCGACGTCCTCCCGATCATGGGGCCACTATATCGCCGGGCCGCCGCCGGTGTCAAGAAAAGGAAGGCGGCTCCCTCCGCTCCGGGGATTCATTTCCGGGATTTTTGACCGGCTTCGTTATCCGTTGACGAAGTCAATCTTCCGGAAGACCGATTAGGGATTTCGTGATGACGTTGTACCTCAGCCAAATCAGTCCCCCGGCCAGGGTTTCGTTTCCGGCGAGTTCCAGGTCGATGACACCGTCGGCGGCCGTCAGGTCTTCCGCCCGAAAAAGCGTCCGGGGAGATATTCCGCCGACGTATTGGGGATGAATAAGCAGGCTGATTTCGTCCACCAGGCCCTCCCGGAGGAGAGCGCCGTTCAGCGTCCCGCCCGAGTCCACGCGGATCGTTTTCGCCCCGAACCGGCCGCCGATCGCGGACAGGGAAGCGGCGAGGTCGACCTTGGTCCGACCCGACAGAAAATATGGAACGCGCTGACGTTTGAAGCGGTCGATTTGTTCCGGGGAAGCCGTTGAGGAGGAGAGGGCAAAGACGTCCCGCCAAAACGGCAGGCTTCGAAGATAAACCCAGTTCTTCACGCGATCGCCGCTGTCCGGGACGGCCAGGATCGGCCGGTCGTCTACGGAATCCGCTTTCCGGGCCTCGATGATTTCATCGGGTTCCCGGGAGATGGTTTCTCCCTCCGGGCTTCCCAGGAGCGTCCCGCTTCCGACCAGGGTGACGTCTTCCTCAAACCTGCCGGCCAATTCGTAGTAGGCCTCCAGGTTCGGCCGGAACCAGTCCATCCGGCCGTCGGCGCTGACGGCGTTATGCAAAATGACCCGGGGTTTCATCGGCCCTCCTTTTTTAATCTTTCCTCGTTCGTTCGATGAGGATTTGGAGAATTTCCAGTTCGTCCGCGTCGAACCAGATCCGGCCGCAAGAACCGCATTGATCGACGGGGATGAAATACTGGTAATTGAACGGCCGCGGAATCATCGGGCAGGCGCAGGAAGGACAGGTCAGACGGTTTTCGCGCGAAGCCGGAGTTTTCTTCCGGGCGGCGGGATTGAGAAGATGCTCGTTGCGGAACGCCTCGGCTTTTTGGACGAGTTCCGCGGAAAAACCGATTTCCCGCCGGGCGATGATTCGATTCATATCCAGGCGGCCGACTGATTTGCCGCCGCAGCGGCGGCAGAGCCCGATTCGAACTCCTTCGTAATAGCAATTCCCGAGGGGGATCCGGCACCGGGGGCATCGTCCGAGGCGGCTCATTTCCACCGGCCGACCCTGCCTCCGCCGCCGCAGGGCGTCCCGGATCTGGGGGAAATCTCCGGCCCGGCCTTCCAAGCCTTCGATTTGATTTTTAACCCGGACGGACGGAGAGAATCCTTCGGTTTCGATCAGGTCGACGAGGCTCATCGGTTCCAAAGCATCGCGATCATGCGGAATCATGACCCAATCGCGCAGTTCCTCGGGTCGTTCCGGTTCCAAAGACGTGGAAGGAGCCGGCCGGGCCGGAACGGCAATCGTTTGGGCGGTTTTTCGGGCTTCGCGGGCTTCACTCACTTGCTCGGCGACGGCTTGCGGCGTTTGATGAGCCATGCCGGCCAGCAACCGGATCCGCTCTTCGAAGGAAGGATGGGTGCTCGACCAGCGGGGCGCGGGCGCTCTGTCTTCCTGGGGGGACGACGGCGCGATCAGAAAAAGAGGGGCGAAGGCCTGACTGAAATCCCCGATAAAGACGTTCCGGGCCTGGGCCTTGTAGATCGCCCGGGCGAGGGCCATCGGACTGCGGCCGAATTCGACGGCCGCCGCGTCGGCCAGAAGTTCCCTCTCCCGGGAAATGAACACCTCGAGAAGTCGGATCACGACCGCGCCCAGGGCGGCCGCCGCATACAGCATGCTGGACGAGCCCCTTAGGTTGCCCCTCCGGCGGACTTTGGCCGGCGCCTCGCCGACCTCGGGCTCACATGCGTCCCGGAGGCGCTCGAAAAACGACGAGAGACCGCAGATCAACGTCAGGAGCGTCGTGTCGCCGCGGGCGATGTGTCCCATTTCATGGGCGACGACCGCCTCGACTTCGTCGCGGGAGCAATCGGCCAAAAGTCCTTCGGTGACCAGCACGGCCGGGCGTTTATCCGGTTGGATCAAGGCGAGAGAGTTCAGGGAAAAGGTTGGGAGAACGAGGGCGTCCACCTGCGGAAGGCCCGAGGCGAGACGGACCGCGGAAACGGCGTCGGCGAACAGGTGATGATAACGGTCGGCCGGGTCGGGCGGTTTTGCCGACAACCTTTTTAAAAGGAAGGCGGCCCCGTTTTTTCGAGCATCGAAAAAGTGAAAAGCCGCGATTGCGGAAGCGAAAAGGAGGTCCGTTACCGCGAATTTCAGCCAGAATCCGGAGCTGAAGAAGTCCGGCCGGGGGGCGAAGAAACCGATCGTCATCCAGCCGGCGATCATGAGCAGGCCGACTGAGACGAGATAAAAAATGAGAAGCAGGGCGATGACGGCGAAGCTGCGGATTTTTTGTTTTTTTTGCAGTTCGTAAAAATCGAGGGGCGGCTTCATCGTTGTCATCCTAATCGAACCGGGCCCCGGCCGCAAGTCCGCGGTTGCGCGATCCGGTCAGCGTTAGGAGGATATAAATCATCGCCATAGGGTTCCATGGACCCTGACAACCAAGGGTTGTGCAGGGCGGCAAAGCCTGCCAAGCCTGAGGGGGAACCTCTTTTTTAGGGTTCCCCTATCGGCGGTGCCGATACCTTGGAGGGGGAGCAGGGCAAGCGGCGCAAGCGAAGCCGCGCCGCCGTTCCCCGTTGAGGGGGAACCTCTTTTTTAGGGTTCCCCCTTAATCTTCAGGCCGCGTCCCTGATTTTTTGAAGAAGGAAGGCCGCTCGGGTAAAAGCTCCGCAGGCGTTTTCGAGATCGCCTTTGGCGGCGAACATTTCGGCCTGTGATTCGATTTCCCGGGCGGAGGAGTCCAGCCAGTCGTCGATTTTTCCGCCGGGAATGGCCTTATTTTCGGTTTTCAGGTTTTTGACTATTTTCCGGAGGGCCGCGACTCCCCCGACGGCGTCTTCGCCCCCGGGGACGGCCTCGTAAATCCTTTCCAGCAGCCGGTAGAGCGCGCGGGCGCCCGCGTAGTCGTTTTTGGTGAACGCGTCGTCGGCGTTGCGTTCCTCAAATTGGCCGATCCGGAACAAAAAATTATTCCCGGCCGATCGTCGCTGAATACGAGTTTTAACCGCGGTCATGGATTCTTTGGCCTTTTGGGCGGACTCCCGTTCGGAAATCATGGCCATCAGCTGTTGCATTTCGCCCCCGACCTCGGGAACGTTCGCCGTGGCCGGGTTCCCTTCGCGGCTTTTATCGAATTTTTTCACGGCCTCGTTCCAGGCGTCCACGCTCGGGCCTTTCTCCGGAAGATATTTTTGCATCTCGCCCAGCGTCTTTTCCACTTCCTGGACGTTGCGGGGATCCTTGGAGCCGAGAAACCCAAGAATGACCCGGCCGGCGCGGGTGGCTTCCTCATCCAGGTTCTCGACGGCCGGGGATAATGCCGCCGGGGGAGTCGGAACCGTCACTTCGTGTTTTTTTTCCAGCGTCGTGACCGATATGACCACGGCGAAGAGGACCGCGAGAGCCGCCGGAAAAAGGAAAATCCATTTGGACCGCCGGCGGCGAAGATGGGCGCTCGAGCCGCGGGCGGCGGACCGGGATATTTCCCGGACGGCCGAGGAGAGGCCCCGTTCGACTTCGTCCAACGCGACGGCGGCCTCGGCGGCCGTTTGATAACGGCGGTTCGGGTCCTTCTCCAGGCATTTTTGAATCACCGCGATCAGCGAATCCGGCACCAGGGGGTTCGACTCCCGGGCGTCGCGGGCTTTCTCGTTTTTTTGTTTCAGGGCGACGGCCAGCGGCGTCTCGCCCTTGAACGGGACGTGCCCTGTCACCATTTCGTAGAGGATGATGCCGAGGGCGTAGAGGTCGACCCGGGCGTCGACTTCCTTGAGATCGACCTGTTCGGGGGACATGTATTCCGGCGTTCCGAGCATCAGGCCGGAACCGGTCAACCCCTCACCGTCGGTGATCCGGGCCAGCCCGAAATCCATGATTTTCGCCTTGCCCTCGCGGTCGATCATCACGTTTTGGGGCTTGAGGTCGCGATGGACGACTCCGAGGCGGTGCGCTTCACCCAGGCCCTCGGCGATCTGCCGTCCGATGGCCAACGCCTTGGGCGTCGTGAGATGGTTGGAACGGCGGATAAAGGCCTTGAGGTCTTCGCCTTCGACGTACTCCATCGTCAGGAAATGCGACAGCCCGGATTCGCCGAGATCGTACATCCGGCAGACGCGGGGATGGGCGATCCGGCGGGCGAACTTGAGTTCGTTTCGGAAACGCTCGATGGCCTTTTCGTTAAAGCTGATTTCAGGTTTCAGAAGTTTGAGGGCGACGTCTTCCTTGATCTGGCGGTCATAGGCCCGGTAAACGCGGCCCATGCCGCCCCGGCCGATCTCTTCGACGATTTCATAACGCCCGGCGAACAGGGATCCGCGCTGAAGATGATCGATCGAGGCGATCATCGTCTGGGTGATTCCGGCCGAAACGGGGGTCGGTTCCTGGGGAAGGGGCGTCGCGCAGCGGGAGCAGAACCGGCTGTCCGGCTGGTTTTCCGCCAGGCACGAAGGACATTTCATGGGAATATCCATCACTTACCACGCGACTTCCGGGATGTCAACGTCGATCAATCCAGCCTCCACCTTTATATACGTAAAACGGCCCCCCGGCGTTGCCGGGAAAGGATGCCGGGGGCCGAAGTTCCACGCCGTGTCCTCCAGGATCCGGGCCTCGCGAGAGACGGAGCGCACTCATGGAGAAAAAGTCTTCTCCATGAGTACAGGCCAAATCGCCGCACGTCCCCGGAGCGGGGCATTTGCCGTCGATCCACCGCCCCGTGTCTTGGCAATGCCGCGGAGCGGGTAGTGGAACTCGACCCGCCTTTATGGTAAAAGGGCCTTTCAGGAGGATTCGAGGATGAAACCCGCCCTGGTGATTTTAGCCGCCGGCATCGGAAGCCGCTACGGCAGCCTGAAACAAATGGATCCCGTCGGCCCGTCCGGCGAAACCATCATGGATTATTCCCTGTTCGATGCCCGCCGGGCCGGATTCGGCCGGTGCGTATTCATCATCCAGCGGCGGATGGAGCGGGACTTTCGGGACGTCATCCTTCGGAAACTCGCCGGCCGGATAGAAGCGGACTACGTTTTTCAGGAAAGCGACGATCTTCCCCCCGGGTTTTGCGTTCCTTCGGACCGGACCAAGCCCTGGGGGACGTCTCACGCCGTTTTATCGACCGCGGCTAAGGTCCGAGAGCCGTTCGCCGTCATCAACGCCGATGATTTTTACGGGGCGGACGCGTTCCGGAAAATGGCCGAATTTCTTTCCGCAGTGAACCGCGGGGAGCCGCGCTACGCCGTCGTCGGATATGATCTCAACGCCACGCTTTCGGATTACGGAGCGGTCGCCCGGGGCGTCTGCGAAGTGAACCCGGAGGGGTTTCTCGAAGCCATCGTCGAACGCACCCACGTGGAACGAACCAAATTCGGGATCGTCTTCGAAGACGCGTCCGGGCACCACATCCCGGTCGGCGACGGAAAAACCGTGTCGATGAATTTCTGGGGGTTCACGCCGACCTATTTCGATTACGCCCGGGCGGCATTCGCGAAATTCTTGGAAGAACGGGGGTCGGATCCGAAGGCGGAATTCTTCATTCCGCTCGTCGTCAACCGCATGATCAAGGACGGCCTGGCCACCTGCCGGGTTCTTCCGACATCCGCCCGATGGTTCGGTGTGACCTACAAGGCGGACCGGCTGCTCGTAATGGACTCCCTGGAAAAGCTCGTCGCCGCCGGGGAATATCCGCGGAACCTCTGGATTTGAAGTAGGGGATCGGCTTTCATAATCTTCAGCCCCCTCCGCGGCATTTACAAGACGCAATAAATGCCCCGCTTCGGGGATGTGCGCTCCCTCATTCGCGAAGCATGGAGCTGAGAGCTCGGCGTGAGCTTCAGTAGTTTTCGGCTTTAACCTCGTAGAAGGCCTGGGGATGCAGACAGGCCGGGCATTGGGTCGGGGCTTCGGGTCCCTCATGGACATAACCGCAATTGCGGCACATCCAGCGAACGGGGCCGTCCTTCTTGAAAACCTTCCCCCCGGTCACGTTGGCCAGGAGCTTCCGATAGCGCGCTTCGTGTTCCTTTTCGACCCGGGCGATCATCCGGAAGGTGGTCGCGATTTCGGCGAAACCTTCCGCTTCGGCGGTCCCGGCAAAGTCCTTGTAGATCATCGACCATTCCTCCTGCTCGCCGTCGGCGGAAGCCTTGAGATTTTGGGCCGTGTCGCCGATGATCCCGGCTGGGTAGGAGGCCATGATTTTGACCGCTCCGCCCTCGAGGAAATTGAAAAACCTCTTGGCATGTTCCTTTTCGTTTTCCGCGGTTTCCAGGAAAATCGCGGAGATCTGTTCGTAGCCCTCTTTTTTCGCGGCCGAGGCGAAATAGGTGTAGCGGTTACGGGCCTGGGATTCGCCGGCGAAGGACGCCAGCAGGTTTTTCTCGGTTTGGGTTCCTTTGAGTGATTTCGGCATGGGGTTCTCCTTTTTGATTTCAGGCCTTCCAGAGGCCGTGCAAATTGCAGTATTCGCGGGCGGTGACTTTTTCCGCCTGGACGCAGAAAAAGGCCTCGGGCGCCTGGCCGGGCTTGAGAAATTCCCGGTAGGCCTTTCCGTCGGCGATGAGCTCGATCCAGACGATGTAATGCTTTTCCTCCATCGGGTGGGCAACGGCGCCGACCTTGACTTTGAAGCCGCCGGCGGATTTTTCGACGACGGGGACGTGCTTTTCCCTGGACGCATCGACCGTGTTTTCGGTCATCAGCTCCATCGGCTTTCCGCAGCAGACGAGCTCGCCGCCTCCCGCGGTCAACACCTCAACGACGTTGCCGCAGATCGGGCAGCGGAAAACCTGAAGACGTTCCTTGACGTTAGGCATGGAAATTCCTCCTCCTTGGGGTGGACTATTTATTTCGATCCGGGGAAGCGACGGAACGGCCGTCGTTCGCCCGGCAATCGCGGCAGACTCCCTTAAAATAACCGTGGACTTCGTCAATCCGGTGGCCGTGGATCTCGCCGGCCCGGCTATTGGTGCAGGAAATTTCGATGTCCAGAATGCGCCGGCAGGCCGTACAGTGAAAATGATGGTGCGGGGCCGGCACGCCGTCGTAGCGGACTTCGGCCGGGTCGATCGTCAACGCCCGAACCAGACCTTTGGCGGCGAACAGCTCCAGGGTGGAATACAGGGTGGTCTTGGACAGGGTAGGGATTTTGCGGACGAGGGCGGCATGGAGGGCGCGGATCGTCGGGTGCGAACGGTTGTCCATGACGGCGCCGAGGATCGTCAACCGCTGAAACGTCGGCTTAACCCCGTGGCCGGCCAGGACGTCCCGGAGGGCGCTTGTGTTTGTAATCATTACAAATTGAAATATAGACGAACGTCTGGCGGATGTCAAGCCCTCTCGCGATGAGAGACGCGGGAGGGCCGTCCGTGGCTCCCGCTCGTTGACAAAGATTTTCTTTATGGATAGCATAAGGGCAAATCCGCGAAGAGGAGGAGCTGCTATGAAAAGAAACCGGATTCTTCCGATGATGGCCGTCGTCGGGCTTTCGCTCGTTTTTGCCGCTTCCGCCGGGGCCCAGGAGACCTGGATCGTCGATATTCTCGGCACCCCGGCCCGGTATTGGAACACGACCGTGACCGTCGTCGGTCAGGTCCAGGCGGTCGTCCCCAATCCCGCCGGAACGACCCGGGGGACGTACACGATTCTGGACGAAAGCTGCCTGAATCCGTTGACGATCCGGACCAACGATCTTCCTCCGGTCAGCCGCAGTTTCAAGGTGACGGGGATCATCATCCAGGATCCGGCCCAGGCCAACGTCCCGATCATGAAGGAACTATCCCGGTCGGCGCCGGGAATGGCCTCGACGACGCTTTATTTGTTGATTGCCGCGGGGGCGGCCTTCCTCTTCCTCCTGATCGTCTTCATCGTCCTGCTGACGAAGCCCAAGAAACAGGCGGCCGCCGAAGCGACCATCCGGCCGGCGGCCCGGCCTTCGGCCCAGGTCGACCCGTCCAGGACCACCCGGATCCCCTCCGCTCCGCCCACCTTCGCGGCGGCTCCCGGGGGGGCGAAAACCCAGGTGTTTCTCAGCTTGGGCGCCGACATCATCGTCGACAAGGGACCTGACAAGGGAAAGGAATTTCCCCTGCACCAGCAGGTGACGACCATCGGCCGGCCCGGGACGCGGAAAAACGACATCGAACTCAACGACGACACCGTTTCCAAGGAACAGGCCTCGATTTTTTACGACAACATTAAAAAAGAATTCACCGTCGCCAACGAAAGCGCGACGAATCCGACCCGGGTCAACGGCCAGCCGATCAGCGGTCCGACGATTATCGGCAACGGCGCGATGATCGAGATCGGCCGCTCCGTCCTGCAATTCAAGAAAAGCTGACGCGCCCGGAATCGAGGTTTGGTGTTTCCGAGAATTGAGGCGTTCGGCCAGAGCGACGCCGGTTGCGTCCGGGAGGTCAACGAGGATAATTTTCTGTGTCTGGACCTTTCTCCCAAGACCGCCGGAGTCCGGCCCGCGTCGTTTCTTCTGGCCGTCGCCGACGGAATCGGCGGACACGCCGGGGGGTCGGTCGCCAGCGCAATGGCTATACAAATCCTTCGAGAGGACATCCGGAACGTCGACGGGATCGACCCCCGGACGTATCTCGACAACGTCTTCCGGAAGGCCAACCGGATGATCTACGAGCGAGCCTCCCGGGAGCCCGACCACGCCGGGATGGGAACGACGCTCGTGGCCGCGATCGGAAGGGGGGAGCGCGTCTTCCTGGCAAACGTGGGCGACAGCCGGGCATATCTGTTCCGCGACGGCGACCTCCGTCAGTTGACGGAGGACCATTCCTGGGCGGGGGAACAACGGCGCCGCAATCTTCTCAGCGAACAGGAAATCCGGCGGTCGCCGTTTCGTTCGATGATCACCCGGTCTCTGGGATATACCGAGAACGTGGCCGCGGACACCTTAGACGTTGTGGCCGGCGAAGGCGACGTCTTCCTGTTCTGCACGGACGGGCTCTACGGGCTCGTGCCGGAAAAGAGAATCGTCAAGATTCTGAAGAAGCACCCGGAGCCGAAAGCCGCCTGCGACGTCTTGATCGCCGCGGCGAAGGAAGCGGGCGGCGACGACAACGTCACCGCCGTCGTCGTCTCATACCGGGAATCGAAAAGCAGCCCGACGGTCCGCCTCTCCGATACCGTCCGAATTCCGCCCGTTCCGGAGAAATCATGAGGATCTTCGGCCGGTCGGTTCTCGGCGGATGGCTGCTGGCCGTCTGTGCCTCCGTTGCGCCGGCCGCCCAACACGTCGCCCTCCAGCGCATCGACGTCAGCCGGCTTCCCGATATTCACGTCTATTTTACCGTCACCGACGACAAGGGAAGTTCGGTGATCGGCCTGACCGACCGGGAAATTACGGTGGTCTGCGACGGCGCCGTCCAACCCGTCGCCGACCTTCGTTCGGCCGTCGAGGGCGGGGAAGCCATGGCCGCCGTCCTGCTGTTCGACCGGAGCGGCAGCATCCGGGCGGCGATCGATCAATCCCGGGAGGCCGCCGCCGGCTTCATCCGCCGGTTGACCGAAAATGACCAGGTCGCGGTCGTGAGCTTCGATCAAACGATCACCGTCGACCTTCCCTTGACGACGGACAAGGCGGCCGCGGAAGCCGCCGTCCGGGCGATTGTTCCCGGCAGCAACACGGTTCTCTTCGACGCCGTCCGCGCGGGCGTCGCCGAAGCCCGGAAAGCCGCGACCAAGCGGCTCGCGCTGATCGTTCTCAGCGACGGTAAGGACACCCGAAGCCGGGCGACCCTGGCCGAAGCCGCAGCCGAGGCCAAAGGCGAAGGTGTCGCCGTATTTACCGTGGGGCTCGGAACGGCGGTCGATGCGGCCGTCCTCCGGGAACTGGCCGAATCGACCGGAGCCCGTACCTTCGCCGCCTCCGACCCGGACGATCTTCTCGCCCTCTATCAAACCATCGGCGAGCAGATGAAAAACCAGTACCACCTGACGTTTCGTCCGGCGTTCGGCCAGGACGAGGCCTGGCATAAAATGGAAATCCGAGTCGGCCCGCCGGGAAGAAGTGGGCCGGCCGCGGCCGCGGACCGGGAATTCATCGCCTCGAAGGGACCCGGCGTCAGCCGGGCGACCCTCGGCGGGTTTGAACGCCGCGTGACCGAACGCCGCTACCTCGGGCACGCGGGCTTGGGCGCGATCTTGGGCGCGCTGTTCGGATTGTTGTTGTTCGTTCTGGTAAAGCTTCTCCGGCCCGACCTGAGGCTTCGCGCCGCCGCGGTCGTCGGGCTGATCCTTATCGGCGCGCTGCTGGGCGGTCTGGTCGGAGTCGTTCTCGTTTCGGTTTTATAAACGAACATGAAGGGACAGCACATCGGCAAATACGTCATCGAGAGCGAACTCGGCCGCGGGGCCATGGGCGTCGTTTATAAAGCCGTCGATCCGGTCATCGGCCGGACGGTCGCCATCAAGACCATCCGTTTCGACGTCCTGACGGATTCCGGCCAACGCACCGAAGCTCAAAAACGCTTTTTACGGGAGGCCCAATCGGCGGGCGGATTGTCCCATCCGAACATCGCCACGATCTATGACATCGGCGAAGCGGACGGAACGACATATATCGCCATGGAGTATGTCGAAGGCCGAAGCCTCGAATCTCTGCTGGCTTCCGGGGAGCGCTGGGACATTTCGCAGATCATCCCGTTTGCCGTCCAGATGGCCGAAGCGCTGGACGCGGCCCATCGGAAAGGCATTATCCACCGCGACATCAAGCCCGGCAACATTCTCGTCGACGCCGAAGGACGGCCGCATATCGTCGATTTCGGAATCGCCCGTATCTCCTCATCGACGATGACCCAAACGAGCATGGTGATGGGGACGCCGTTCTACATGGCCCCGGAGCAGATTGCCGGCCGCAAAGTCGACCATCGGGCGGACATCTTCGCCCTCGGGGCGGTCCTCTACGAAATGCTGACCTTGGAAAAACCGTTTCCCGGGGAGACGCTGACGACGGTCATCTACAAGATCATGAACGAGTACCCGGCGCCGATACGGACGATCCGCAAGGAAATCCCGGAGGAAATCGCGGCGATCGTCGAAAAGGCCCTGGCCAAGGAGACGGGTGACCGCTACGCGAGTTGCCGGGAGTTGATCGCCGACCTGAGTCCTTTTCTTTCCGGGATGTCGCTTGACGGGAGCGCAACGGCAGGCCGGCTGACCCCTTCGCCCGGCCTTCCGGCCGTCGGGAAAAAAGGCCGGCGGGCAAAGCCGCAAGCCAAGGAACGGAAAGCGCCGGCCGGGTTCGGCGAAGCAGCCGCCCCGCAAACCGGGGCGGGCTTTGCAGTCCCACGCGAAGCCGGGGCGGGCTTTGCAGTCCCACGCGAAGCAGGGACAGGCTTTGCAGTCCCACGTGAAGCCGGGACAGACAGATCTAACGTCGCTGTCGGATCCAACCGGAAACCGCTCCTTATCGTCGTCGGGCTCATGCTGGGGCTCGTCGGCGTGATCGCGGGGATTCTCATTCTCTCGTCCCGTAAACAGGAACCGGGCGTCTCTGCGGCCGGCGGGGCCTTCAAGGTGGAGTTCTCCGAAAAAGGCGTTCTCGGCGGTGAGGGAAAAATATCCACTCCTCCGCCGGGCGATCAAGGTTCGGCCTCCCTGCCTCCTCCGAGGACGGAATCCTCCGGAACCGACGTTCAAAGCGGTGCGGCAACGGCGACCGGGGAATTGGCGAAACAGACGGAAGTTCTTGTCGAAACGACGGCCGCCGCCGGGCGGACGGAAACGATTCCTCCTCCGAGCGGAAAGCCGGACGGCCGCGAGCTTCCCGTTCCGGCCAAGGAAGAGCCGGCGAAACCGGCCGTTGCTTCCAAGCCGGGGCCGACCCGGCTGCCGCGTCTTCTTCGCCAGGTCGATCCGGTCTATCCGGCCGACGCGTTGGCCGGGCGGATCGACGGAGACGTAAAGCTCGAGGTCACGATCGGTTTCACCGGCCGGGTCGAAAAGGCCCGGATTATAAAATCCGTGCCGATGCTCGACATGGCCGCCTTGGACGCGGTCGGAAAATGGAAATTCGAGCCCGGCTTATTTGAGGGAATTCCGATTCAGGCTACGTTGGAAACGACGATTCATTTCACTCTTCCGCCGGCCGCGGCCCTTCCCCAACCTGCCCAAACAACGGAGAAGCCCGCGCCGGCGAAAGCGCCGACGAACGTGACGACCCTACCGCCGGTGACGAAAACGCAACCGGCCGGTCAAACTCCGTCCCAACCGACGACGGCGCAGATGCTGGCCCAGGCCTCGGAGGCCTTGAATCGGGGCGCCTTCCGCGACGCCCTGACGACGGCCGAAACGCTGCTGGCCTCGGACCCGAATCTGGCCGCGGCGAAGTCGATCGCCTTAGACGCGGTCATCCGCCTGGCCCCGGGAGAAATCAAAGACCTGGTCGATCAATACGCCCTCGGTTATAAAGTCAGGCAACCCGCCGAGTTTTTCCGGGCCCACGCCTTGCCGGAGGTTTACCTCCGGATCCGCTCCGACCTGGAAACGATGATGAGCGCGTATCGTGATATCAAGATCGCGGTATCGAAACTCAATCTCGATTTCCAGATGGCCCGTTATCCTGAGTTTTCTACCCGGGCGATTTTTTCCCAGGTCATGACCGGGATCTCCGTGGCCAAGGGCGCCCGGGGATTGATGTTCGACGGCCGGTACTCCTGGACCCTGGAGCGCCGGAGCAACGATTGGGTGATCACGGGCGTGAAGGTCGAATAAACGTCGCAGCGGGCCGCCTCGATCGGACGGAAAAAGAGGCGCGTGATATAATTCTCGCCGTGATCAAGGCGAGGCCGGAAGATTTCATCGTCGAAGAGAGGGCCGACCTCCCGCTTTCGGCGGCCGGCCGTTTCGCCGTTTACCGGCTCCACAAGCGCGGCTGGAACACTTCCGATCTCGTCAGGCATCTCGCCCGCCTGTTCTGCCTGCCGCCGGACCGGATCGCCTACGGCGGGAAAAAAGACAAACACGGCCAAACGGCCCAGTTCATCACGATCGAGGACGCCGCTGATCGGAGCGGAACGGGAAAGGACTACCGGCTCGAAGCGGCCGGCCGGATGGACCGGCCGATGGGGCCGGATTTGATCCGGGCCAACGATTTTTCGATCACCATCAGGGATCTTTCGGACCTTCGGGTCCTGGAGCCGGCCTTAGATCGGATCCGGGCCGGCGGATTTCCCAATTGGTTCGACGATCAGCGGTTCCGGAGCTATGACTCGGACCGGGGATTTTTCGCCGAGAAAATCCTGCGCCGCCATTGGAACGGGGCCCTCCAGGTTTTTTTCACGTCGGTCACGCCGGGCCTTTCCGGCCGGGAACGGGTCCGGCGGCGCGAATTGTTCCGGGTCTGGCGGGATTGGAAGGCCTGTCGGGCGATCGCGACCAACGCCCTCGAGCGGGCGGTCTTCGACGTCCTCCGGACGCGTCCGGAGGACGTCGGCGAAGCCCTCCACCGCATCCCCGAAGAGGAAACGGCGATGCAGTTCGCCGTTTTCCAGGCCCACCTCTGGAATGAAACTCTCCGGAGAATTCTCCGGGCCCGCAATATCGCCGCCGCCGAAGTTCCCGGACGCGAAGGCCCGTATTTGTTCTGGAGGGAGATTCCGGAGGCGGATCTTTCCGCCCTCCGGGCGCTCCATCTCCCGACGGCCGCGGCGAAGATGGAATTCCCCGATCGGGAAGCGGAAATCCTGTTCCACGCCGTCCTGGCCGAAAAATCGCTGACCCGGGCCGATTTCCGGACCCGGGAATTGCGCCGGGTCCGGTTTCAATCGTTTCTCCGTCCGGCGGCCGTCGTTCCCGTGGACTTCCGCGTCCTCGAGCGGGGAAGCGATGAACTCCACCCGGGCCGAAAAAAGATCGTTCTCCGGTTCGCCCTGCCCCGGGGATCGTACGCGACGATTCTCGTCAAATATCTCGCGCTTTCCAGGAGTTCCCCATGACAAAATCCTCTCGTGCGGCTTTCGTCGTCCTCGGGTTGTTATTTTTCGCAGGCGGAGCCGCCTCCGCGGCGTCCGTTTATGAAACCTATTTCACCGGAAAAGCGCTGCGGTTCGATCTTTATCAAATCGGCGAGGCGAAGGACGAATTCATCACTGTTCGCCGGATCGTCGAGGAACCGGTCTGGGCCGGAAACCCGGACCGCCTCATCCCGCCTTTCGATTACGGGCGGTACGCGATCAAGGCCTACGATCTCGCTTCCAACCGGCTTCTTTTTCAACATGGGTTCGAAACGATGTTCGGCGAGTATAAGACCACCACGCCGGCGATCGACGGCCTTCGCCGGGTGTTCGAACTGTCGCTCCGCGTCCCCGAGCCGCGCCGGCCGCTCCGGATCGTGATCGAAATGCGGGACAAGGACAACGTGTTCCATCCCCTCCTGACGACGACGGTTGATCCGGCCGACATTCATATCGTCAAGGAAACGCCCGGCCTCGGCGGCACGGTGATCGAAATTCAAAAAACCGGCCGTCCGGAAGACCGGGTGGATTTCGTCTTCCTCTCCGAGGGATACACGGCGGAGGACGCGGCCAAATTCAAGGCCGACGTCGAGCGGATGACGGCCTATCTGTTCACCGTGGAGCCCTACCGCTCGACCCGCGACCGGTTCAACATCATGGCCGTGTTTGAACCGTCGCCCGAGCGGGCGATGGACGAGCCCCGCCAGGGAATATTCAAGGCGACCAATTTGGATTCCTCGTTCAACGTCTTCGACTTGGACCGGTATATGTTGATCGAGGAAAATCACCGGATGCACCGGATGGCGGCCCAGGTTCCGTACGACGCGATCGTCGTTCTCGTCAACAGCGCGCGCTACGGCGGAGGCAGCATCTGCTTCGATTATTGCGTGACGACGACGGACCACCCGGCCAGCCCGCAGGTCTTCATCCATGAACTCGGGCATTCATTCGCCGGCCTGGCCGACGAATACTACGCCTCGGAAGTGGCCTACAACGATTTCTATCCGAAAGGCGTCGAGCCGATCGAGCCGAACATCACGGCGCTTCTCGACCCGGAGAACATCAAGTGGAAGGACCTCCTGACGCCCGGGATCGCCGTTCCCACGCCCTACGGTAAGGACGAGATCGACGTGCTTCAGGAGGAGCGAAGGACGAACTTCAAGGCCTCCCGGGAAAAAATCGAGGCGGCCAAGGCCAAGGGTGACTCCGGCGGCGCCGCCGCGCTCGAAAAAAAATCGAAGGCGCGGGACGCCGAAATCCAGGCCGGCATCGACAAGATCCGGAAACAATACGCCGGCCTGATCGACCAGGTCGGGGCCTTCGAGGGCGCCGGGTACGCCTCGCGCGGACTCTACCGCCCGCAAATCTATTGTATTATGATCGGGAATCCCAAAAACGAGTTCTGCCGGGTCTGCCAAAAGGCCATCCGGGACATGATTGATTTTTACGCCGGGACCGAGTGAGGAGGAGCGTCGTGGATTTCGCAAACTTCTTCAAGGGCTTCCCCGGCGCCGTCACCGTTTGCGACCGGGACGGCGTCATCCTGGCGATGAACGACCGGGCGCTCGAGACGTTCGCCGCCGACGGAGGGGATCGACTTCTCGGAACGAACGCGCTCTCATGCCACCCGGAGCCCGCCCGGTCAAAGTTGAAATCGATGCTGGCCGAAGGCCTTACGAACGTCTACACGATCGAAAAGAAAGGCGTTAAGAAACTGATCTACCAGGCGCCGTGGAAAGAAAACGGCGCTTATCGCGGGTTTCTCGAACTATCGCTCGTCATCCCCGAAACGATGCCCCATTTCGTCCGGGGGAATTGAGGAGGCGTCTCATGAGCGGTTCGGACATGCTGTATCTCTCCCGGGCGGACGTGGAACGGGCCGGCGTGACCATGGCCGAGATCGTCAGGGCGGTCGAGGAGATGTTTCGGGAGAAGGGGGAGGGGAGGACCCAGATGCCGCCGAAAACGGGGATTTATCCCGTTCCCGGCGGGTTCATGAATGCCATGCCCGCTTTCCTGCCGAAAACGGGAGCGGCCGGAATCAAATGGGTGGGCATGGCCCCGGATAATTTCAAGAAGAATCTTCCCTCCATTTCGGCCCTCTTGATCCTGAATCACGCGGAAACCGGGTTTCCCGAATGCGTCATGGACGCCACCTGGATCACGGCCAAGCGGACGGCCGCCGCCTCGGTTGTGGCGGCGAAATACCTGGCCCGGGCCGAGTCGGAAACGCTCGGAGTCATCGGCTGCGGAGTCCAGGGGTACGGCCACCTGGAAGCTCTCCGGGAGTTCTTTCCCATCTGCTGCGTCAAAGCGTTCGATATCCGGCCGGCCGCGGCGGCCGATTTCGCCCGCCGGGCGGAGGAATTCTTCGGCGTTGACGTCGAGGTCGTCGCTTCGGCCGCGGCGGCGGCGCGTGATTGCGACCTGGTCGTCACCGCCGGAACGATTCTCAAGAACCCCCGGCCCGTCCTTGGGGAAAAGGAGTTTGCCCGGGGCGCGTTCGTTTCCGCCGTCGATTACGATTCCGTTTGGACCGGCGAGGCCATGCGGGCGGTGGACATCTTCGTCATGGACGATCTCGCCCAAATGGCCTCGTTTCGGGACCAGGGCTATTTTCGCTCCCTCCCGCCCGGCATCGGCGAATTGTCCGACCTGGTCACCGGAAGGATCCCCGGACGCACCCGGCCGGAGGAGCGGACGATGGCCATGAACATGGGCATCGCCCTCGATGATCTTGCCGTGGCTCCGCTGGTCGCCGCCAAGGCCAGGGCCCTGGGCTTGGGCGTCCGTCTTCCTTTGTAGAAGTCCGAAATAAATTTTTTCTTGACAACGTCCGGTCGATCGTTTATCATCGCGCCCGACATGAATGACCATATGACGCGGATCATCTTCCCGGCAGTGTTCCGGGCCGTCGTCCGCGTGTCGTTCTGGTGGGCGGACCTCCCCGCCCTGTAATACCACCCCCCTACCATCTTCCCGCGCGTCGATTTGACCGCGCGTCTTTTGTCGCGCGCCGTCTTTCCGACGTTCCCGAAACCCAGGAAACCTCCCTTCGCGGGGAGTCTTTGATGAGGAGAATGACCATGATGAAAATGACTTCGACCGAACGATTCGCGGCCCGGAACGCCGCTATCTTGCCGTCCCATTTCTACAATATCAAGGCCGACCTTCCGGTCGCGCCGAAACCGCCGCTCCATCCCGGAACGAAGGCGCCCCTTCAACCGGCGGACCTGGAACCCGTGTTTTCCAAGGGATTCATCGCTCAGGAAATCACCGGGGAACGGTTCGTCCCGATTCCCGAGGCCGTCCGGGAAAAATACGCCGTTTATCGGCCGACTCCGCTGATTTACGCCTCGGGCCTCCGCCGCGCCCTGGACACACCGGCCCATATTTTCTATAAATATGAAGGCGTCGGCCCCGTCGGCAGCCACAAAAGCAACACCGCCCTGATGCAGGCCTACCTGGCCGCCCAGGAAGGGATCGAAACGCTGGTTACCGAGACCGGCGCCGGGCAATGGGGATCCGCCCTGGCCCAGGCCGGGGCGTTTTTTGACATCAACGTCCGGGTCTTCATGGTCCGGGCATCGTTCCGTCAGAAACCCGGCCGCCGAACGTTGATGGAAATGTTCGGCGCGACCGTCGAGGAGAGCCCGAGCCCCTCGACGAATTTCGGGCGGACGCTTTATGAAAAAGACCCCAACCATCCCGGCAGCCTCGGGATCGCCATTTCCGAGGCCATCGAAGTGGCCGTCGGGGGCAAAAACTCCAAGTACTCGCTCGGATCGGTTTTGGACGCGGTGCTGATGCACCAGACGGTGATCGGCCAGGAGGCCGACCGGCAACTGGCGGCCGCTGGGGCCGAACCGGATGTCGTCATCGCCTGCGTGGGCGGCGGCTCGAATTTCGGCGGGATTGCCTTTCCCTTCGTCCGGAAAAACCTCAAGGAAGGGAAAAAGACCCGGTACATCGCCGTCGAACCCGAGGCCTGCCCGTCGCTCACGAAAGGCGATTTGCGGTACGACCACGGCGACACGGCCGGGATGACCCCGCTTCTCTACATGTATACGTTGGGAATGGACTTCATCCCCGCTCCCATCCACGCCGGGGGGTTGCGTTATCACGGCATGGCGCCGCTCGTCAGTCACCTGAAAGACCAAGGGATGGTCGAAACCCAGGCGTTCAGCCAGCCGGCGATCTTTGAGGCGGGCATGTTCTTCTTCAAGGCCGAGGGAATTCTCCCCGCTCCGGAATCGTCGCACGCCGTCGCCGCGGCGATCACTGAAGCCCTGGAAGCCAAAAAAACCGGCGAGGAAAAGGTCATCCTTTTCAACTTGAGCGGTCACGGTTTTCTCGACCTCGCCGCTTACGCCAAGAACGGAAACGGGTCGGCCGCGAAGAAATAAGCCGGGCTTCGTTGACGGCTTCGGCCCGCGTTTGTTAAAATCAGGCGCCTTCGACCGAATCGTTGTCGCCGTACGGGTGAAGAATGGAAGTCGCCGATCTTGTCCGCGAATCGATCTCCGCTCTTGAGTCGCTGGCCGATCCGAAACGGGCGGCCGGGCAAAGGCGCTATTTCAAGGAACAGGTCGAGTTCCTGGGATTGACCTCGCCGCAGGTCAGGGCGATCGACGCGGAAATCTGGGAACGCGTCCGAAAAACCTGGGGCTTTTCGGACGCGTTCGCCTATGCCGAGGCGATGTTGAGCCGGGAGTTCCACGAGATCCGCTCTCTCGGCCTGCTCGTCGTTCTCCGGTTCCGGAAGGATTTTCCGCCGTCGTTTTTAGACCATGTCCGCGGCTGGCTGGCCGCCAACCGTCTGGACAATTGGGCCCTGGTCGATGTCTTCTGCGTCGACGCGCTGGGTTTTCTTCTGGAAAACCATCCGGAGCTGATCGCGAAAATCAAGACCTGGTCGGGCGACCCGAATCGCTGGGTCAAACGGGCTTCGGCCGTGTCGTTCATCAATCCGGCCCGCCGCGGCCGTTGCCTGGACGCCGTCTATGACGTCGCCGTGAAGCTGTTTCCGGTCCAAGACGACCTGATTCACAAGGCGACGGGCTGGCTTCTTCGGGAAGCCGGCAAGACCGACCGGCCGCGCCTCCGTTCGTTTCTGCTGAAATACGGCCCGGAGATCCCCCGGACCGCCCTCCGCTACGCGATCGAGCATTTCCCCGAAGCGGAACGAAAAACCATCTTGTCCCGGACGAAAGCGGTGAACCCATGAGCGAAAAAATCAAGGTCAGTTGCCTCGGCTGCGGAGGGACCAACCAGATTCCCGAAGAGGCGGTCGGAAAAACGGCCGTGTGCGGCCGGTGCAAAACGCCACTCCCCGTTCCCGGGCGGGTGCTCGAGCCGACGGAGGATCAGCTGGCGGTCCTGATTCAGAAAGCTTCCCTGCCCGTCCTGATTGATTTTTATTCCGAGACCTGCGCACCCTGCCGGATGATGCATCCGATCCTCGAATCCCTCGCCCAACGCCGGGCCGGCAATTTGACGGTCGTTCGGGTCGACACCGCCGCTTTTCCGGATCTGGCCGGCGCGTTCCGGATCCAGGCCGTTCCCACGTTCGTCGTGATGCGGAGGGGACACGAAGCCGGGCGGACGATGGGAGCCATGAGCGAAACCGATTTATCGCTCTGGGCCGCCTCGATATCCTGAATCCCCCCGAAACCGGAGTTCCGCGGACGTTTTCCCGCGGAACACGATTTTACGCGGAGTCCCGCCGCGGCCGGAAATCCGGAAAAAACCGAGATGCTGAACGGGGGAGAAGGAATGCCGAAGAGGGGACTCGAACCCCTACGAGCGGTTAAATGCTCACTAGCCCCTCAAGCTAGCGTGTCTGCCAATTCCACCACTTCGGCGCATAGGCGGGGCGGATTATTTCTTTGGTTCGGCCGCGGCTGGTTTTTGCGCGGCGGTTTTATCCGAGGGTCCGGGCGTCTCGGGGGCTTTTTTCTCCTCTTTCTTGGGAACGGCCGGTTGAGCTGCGGGCGTTTCCGTCTTTGCGGGCGCGGTCACGCCTTTGACCGCCGAAGCCCCCTCGCGGCCGGAGAAGAGCCATAATCCCAACGAGGTGATCATGAAAAGGATCGCGCTAATCGTTGTGATCTTCGACATGAGGGATTGCGTGCTCCGCGGACCGAACGCGGTCTGGCTTCCGCCGCCGCCGAACGCGCCGGCCAGGTCGGCCGCCTTTCCGGATTGGAGAAGGACCGCCACGATCAGGACGAGGCAAATCACCACATGAACAATCGTCAATAAAGCCGTCACGTTAATTCACTTCCTTATAATAAGCCCGAATCGATTCTTTGACGATTTCCGCGAACGGCGCCGCCTCCAGGGAGGCGCCGCCGACGAGAAACCCGTCGATGTCTGGTTTCCGGAACAAGTCGTAGGCGTTGGATGGTTTCACCGATCCGCCGTAAAGAATTATAACACACCCGGCGGCCGGTTTTCCAATCTTTTGCGCGAGCCGGCCCCGGACTGCCTGATGAACTTCCTGGGCTTGCTCCGGGGTGGCCGTCCGGCCGGTTCCGATGGCCCAGACGGGCTCGTAGGCGAAAATAAATCCGCCGATCGTCTCCCCGGTAAATCCGGACAAACCACCTTCCAATTGGGCTTGGATGACTTCCAGGGTTTGGCCGGCTTCCCGTTGGGGAAGGGTTTCGCCGACGCAGACGATCGGCCGGAGGCCGGCGCGGATGGCCGCGGCGATCCGTTTTTGGACCGTAGCCTCCGTCTCGCCGAAATACTGGCGACGCTCCGAATGCCCGATGATGACGTATCGACAGCCGGCGTCAGCGAGCATCGGCCCGGAAACTTCGCCCGTGAACGCGCCTGCCTCCTCCCAGTATAGGTTTTGGGCGCCCAGCCAGATCCCCGTCCCGGTGGAACGGCGGGCGGCTTCCCAAAGCGACGTATACGGCGGGCAAACGACCATTTCCGCGTCCTCCGGTCCCGGCGAGAGGCGGAGCCATTCCTCAAACCAGGCCCGGGTCATGGGAACGGTCATATTCATTTTCCAATTGCCGGCGACGAACGGACGTTTTTTCATCGGATACTGTTTATCCTTCCAAGGCTTCGATTCCCGGCAGGGTTCCGTCGGCGATGAATTCGAGGCTGGCTCCGCCGCCGGTGGAAATGTGGCTGATTTTATCGCTCACGCCGGCCTTGGCCACGGCGGCGATGGAGTCGCCTCCGCCGATGATCGTAACGGCCGACGAGGCGGCCACCGCCCGGGCGATGCGCATCGTCCCCTCGGCGAAGGCCGGGGTTTCAAAAACGCCGAGAGGGCCGTTCCAGAAGACGGTTTTGGCCCGGCCGATGATTTCGGCGTAAGCGGCGACCGTCCGGGGGCCGATGTCGACTCCCATGAGTTCGGCCGGGAAGGGATAAGCGTTTACGACTTGGGTGACCACCCCGGATTCGATCGACGCGGTCAGGACGTGGTCGACGGGAAGGCGAAAATCGACGCCGCGTTCCTTTGCCTTTTTCAGGATGTTCAGGGCGATTTCGAATTTATCGGGTTCGACGAGCGATTTGCCGACACCGCGACCCTGGGCCGCGAGGAAGGTATAAGCCATCGCGCCTCCGATCAGGACGCAATCGGCTTTTTCGAGGAGCGCTTCGATGACCGGGATTTTATCCTCGGTTTTCGCCCCTCCCAAAACTGCCACATAGGGTTTGACCGGATCGATCGCCTTCTTCAGAAAATCGACCTCTTTTTTCATCAGGAAGCCGGCGGCCTTGACCGGGACCATCCCGGCGATGCCGACGACGGAGGCGTGGGCCCGGTGGCTCGAACCGAAGGCGTCGTTGATAAAAATATCGACGCCCTGGGCGAGGGCCCGGGACAGGTCCGGGTCGTTCTTGGTTTCCCCGGGATGAAACCGGACGTTTTCAAGAAGAAGGATGTCGCCGTCCCGGAGTCCGGCTTTCAGGCGTTCGACTTCGGCCCCGACGACGTCGGGCGCCATATGAACGTTCCGGCCGAGAAGTTCGGCCAGTCTCGCCGCGACGGGGCGAAGGCTCGCCGCCGGGTCGGGCTTCTTGGGCCGCCCGAGGTGGGAGGCTAGGATGAGTTTCGCGCCCCGGGCAAGGAGGTACTGAATTGTCGTTAGGGAGGCCCGGATGCGGGTGTCGTCGGTGATCTCTCCGCGGTCGTTCAGGGGGACGTTGAAGTCCACCCGGACGAAGACGGTTTTGTGACGGACGTCCAGATCCTCGATGAATTTCATGGCCGGTTCACCGGGCGATGTATTTGACGAGGTCGATCAGTCGGCAGGAATAGCCCCATTCGTTGTCGTACCAGGCCAGAACCTTAAGCATGTTGCCTTCGATGACCTTAGTCGACAGGCCGTCGACGATCGCCGAGTGCGGGTTATGCAGAAAGTCCACCGAGACGAGCGGTTCGTCGGTGTATTCCAGAATGCCCTTGAGCGGTCCGGCGGCGGCCGCCTTGAAGGCCTCGTTGACGGCTTCGGCCGTGACGGACTTTTTCATGAGGGCGACGAAGTCGACCAGGGAGACGTCCGGAGTCGGGACGCGGATGGAGATACCGTCGATCTTCCCTTTGAGTTCAGGAAGGACGATGCCGACGGCCTTGGCCGCGCCGGTGGTCGTCGGGATCTGGGCGACGGCGGCCGCCCGGGCCCGGCGGAGGTCCTTGTGCGGAGCGTCCAGAATTTTCTGGTCGTTCGTGTAGGAGTGGATCGTCGTCATGAAACCTTTTTCGACGCCGGCCAGTTCGTGAACCACCTTGACAACGGGAGCCAGGCAGTTGGTCGTACAGGAAGCGTTTGACAGGATGTGGTGTTTGGCCGGGTCGTATGTCTTTTCGTTAACCCCCATGACGATGGTCGCATCCGGATCGGTCGCCGGGGCGGACACGATGACCTTTTTGGCCCCGCCTTTTTCGATATGTTTGATGACGTCGGGGCGCTTGGTGAACAAGCCGGTGGACTCGATGACGATTTCGACGCCGAGATCTTTCCAGGGCAGGTCCCCCGGGTCCTTGACCGCCAGGACCTTGATCGGCTTGCCGTCGACGACGATCGAATCGGCTGTCGCCTGAACTTTTCCGGGGAATACGCCCAGGACCGAGTCGTATTTCAGAAGATGGGCGAGCGTTTTGGCGTCGGTGATGTCGTTGACCGCGACGAATTCGATCCCGGAGCCGCCGGAAGCCCGGAGCATGTTTCGTCCGATTCGGCCGAAACCGTTGATTCCAACTTTAATCGACATGACAGCAAACCTCCTTGAATGGGTCTAATCCTTGATTTGTAAAGGACAAAATACCACATTTTCGGGCCTTGAAGCAATGCATCGGGCGGATATGCTAAAATCAACTCCGGGAAAAGCCAATGAACATACTTACCGCCGGACAAATGAGGGAAATCGACCGCCGAACGATCGAGGAATTCGGGATTCCGGGCGCCGTCTTGATGGAAAACGCCGGAATCGGGGTGGTCGAGGCGATCCGCGCCCGACACGACCATCTGGAGAAGGAAGGGATTGTCATCGTCTGCGGCCGGGGAAACAACGGCGGCGACGGGTTCGTCGTCGCCCGCCACCTCCACAATCTCGGCTTGCGGCCGAAGGTTTTCCTCCTGGCCGGGAAAAACGAAATCAAAGGCGACGCGGCCTTGAACCTGGGAATCGCCGGCAAACTCGGCCTCGAGATCGTCGAGGTGAAGGCGGCGGCGGATCGTTCCCGGCTCAAAAAAGAGCTCCGGGCGGCCACGATCATCGTCGATGCAATCTTCGGCACCGGTCTTTCGCAACCGGCCGAAGGCCTCGCGGCCGCCGTGATCGGGGACATTAACGCCGCGCCCGGGAAAAAGGTCGCGGTCGATCTCCCTTCGGGATTGTCCTCGGATACGTTCAATATCATCGGGCCGGCGGTGCGGGCCGATTTGACCGTTGCCCTGGGCGCTCCGAAAATCGCGCATCTGTTTCCCCCTTCGGAGGAATGGGTCGGAAAACTGGTCGTTTCGGATATTTCGATTCCGCCGGTCCTCCTCGAATCCCCGGACTTGACCCTCCGGATGGCTGAATGGAACACGACCCGTCCGTTTTTCCGCAAGCGGTCGAAAGACGGGCACAAGGGGACGTTCGGCCATGTCTTGATTCTGGCCGGGTCGCGGGGAAAAACCGGGGCGGCCGCGCTGGCGGGCAAGGCCGCGTACCGGTCGGGCGCCGGGCTGGTGACGATCGCGACTCCCGCAAGTTGCGTTCCGATGATCGCCCGGGCGATGGCCGAATTGATGACGGAGCCGCTCCCGGAAACGAAGGAAGGAACGGTTGCGGAAGCGGCGTTTCCGCGTTTGACCGAAGCGCTTTCGGGAAAAGACGTTTTGGTCGTCGGACCCGGGTTGTCGGTGAATCCCGAAACGTCCGGTCTCGTTTGGAAGCTTCTTCCGAAGGTCCGGACCCAAGTTGTCATCGACGCCGACGGATTGAACATCCTCGGCGGGCATCTGGATATCCTGAAAAAGACGATCCGCCCGCCGGTCCTGACGCCGCATCCCGGAGAATTCGGCCGGCTGCTCGGGCTTTCCGTGCCGGAAGTCATGAACGACCGGCTGACCCTGGCTTCCCGCTTCTCCGTGGAGCATCGGGTCATTCTTGTTCTCAAAGGATACCGGACGCTGGTCGCCGGACCGGACGGACGTGTTTCCGTGAATCCGACCGGGAATCCGGGGATGGCGACGGGCGGATCGGGCGACGTTCTCAGCGGAATCCTCGGCGCTTTCCTGGCCGCGGAAAAAGACGTGTTCGGGGCGACGGTCGCCGCCGTATATCTCCACGGCGCGGTGGGCGACCTGACGGCTGTTCATCTCGGGGAGCGGGCCATGGTCGCCGGGGATATGATCAAGTACCTTCCCGTCGCGTTGAAATGGCTGGAAGACGAGGGGTCTTGAAGAACGCGCCGGAGGCGGGGAAAACGGCTCCGGTCGCGGCCGGCGTCTGGACGACGCGCTCGGAGCGGGGGACCCGTCTTCTGGCCCGCCGGCTGGCGTATTCCTTTCGGGGAGATGAAATCGTTTTTTTGATCGGCGAACTCGGCGCGGGGAAAACCGTCTTCGCCAAAGGAATTGCGGCCGGTTTGGGGATGAAGAATTCGCGGTTGGTCTGCAGCCCGAGCTTCACCCTGATCAACGTTTATCAGGCCCGGGTTCCGATTCTGCATCTGGACCTCTACCGGCTGGTCGGCCGGGCCGAAATCCGCGATCTCGGGTTCGAAGATTCCATCGGCGAAGCGGTCATCCTGATCGAGTGGGGCGAGCGGATCGATTTTCCTCTGGAAGGTATCCATGTCCATATCGACCTCGAACCCGACGGAACGCGGCGGATCCGAATCGAGCGCCCGGCCGGACGAAGAAAACCCGGGAGTCCGAAACGGCGAGCGACTTCGGCCCGGTTGACATAACTCCGGGTTTGCTTTTTAATCCCCCTCACGGAAGTTCAATAGCTCCGAAATTCAAGAGATGAGGTCTTCATGACACCCGAACAACTCAAAAAGCGGATCATCGAGGTCAAGGACTTTCCCAAACCCGGCGTCGGATTCAAGGATATCGCTCCGCTGGTCCTGGATCCCGAATCGTATCATTTCGCGATCGACCGGCTCACGGGCTGGGCCCGGAAACTGAAGCCCGACGTCATCATCGGCATCGAATCCCGCGGGTATTTGTTCGCGGCCCCGGTCGCCCGGGACCTGCGGCTCGGCCTGTCCATCATTCGGAAGAAGGGTAAACTGCCGCGCAAAACGGTCTGCGTCCAGGCCCCCAATGAATATGCGGTCGAATATTTCGAGATGCACGAGGATGCGCTTCAGCCCGGCCAACGGGTCGTGGTGATCGACGACCTGATCGCCACCGGGTCGTCTTCCATCAGCGCCCTCAACCTGGTCAAAATGCTGAAGGCCAAGCCGGTCGGTTTCGGGGCGGTCGTGGACCTGGCCTTTCTCGGGGGAATCCCGGCGATTAAAAAAGCTCACCCCGAAGTCGACATTTTTCACCTGATCCGTTACGAATAATCCCCCCCTGGCCTCCTGATCACTCTCCGGATTCTTGCGGCCGGGCCGGATAATTTCTTTTTCTGCCGGGAATTATTTTTTTATCGAGTCGCATTTCAAGGGGTGAGACGGGGGAAAATTGAGTCACCCTTCAAATTGCTCGCTGCGGGGGATAGACATTTGAAGGGCGGGGAATTAACTTAATATCCTAGGGAACTGTTGCTTCCAAAGGGACGACAATGGCTTCAGTTCAAAAACCGGCGGCCGAGAAGAAGATTTTAGAGGGGCTTGAAAAATCGCTCCGTCTGCGTTTTGAATTGGAAAAGGAAGTCGGAGACATCTGCCGGGAGTTCATCACCCAACTCGAGTTCGACAAGGCCGTTGGTTTCTCTCTCGAACGCTTCGGACGGCTTTTCGAAGCCGACCGGGCGGCCTTCATTCAATGGAACAACGCGGGCGTGACGGGGGAAAAAGTCCGGCAATGGGTCCGGGAAGAGTCCCTCGCCGGAGCGGCCTTTCCGGTCGGCTTGAATATCAACGATTTCCCTTGGTGGCGGCACCGTCTGCGGGCCGGAGAGATCTTCGAAGTGACCGACCTCGAGTCGCTGCCTCAAGAGGCCGAAGCGGAAAAAAACATGATGCGGAAGCTGGGATTCTCCCGCCTCATTATCTTTCCCGTCTTCCACGATAACCGACCGACGGGTTTCTTCGGGATCATCAACTTCCGCCGCCGGTCCCTGATGGAAGAGTCCACCCGGCGTCTTTTGAGCATCGCCTCCCAGGTGATGAGCGCGTCTTTGGGCCGCCAACGCGCCGACGAGGATTTGCGGGAAATTTCACGCCGGTACGACGCCCTCTTTAACCGCTCGAACGACGCTGTTTTTATCATGGACCTTCGGGGAATCATCCTCACGGTCAACGATCGGGCCGTGAGGATGATGGGCGGTTCCCGGGAGGAAGTGATCGGCCGGGAGTATTTTTCGTTCGTCTCCCCTAAGGAACAGGAGAACGCCCGGAACCAATTCCGTTTGTCGATCACGGGGGTCGTTCTTCCCCATTTTGCGCGGACCTATCAGCGCAGCGACGGGACGCCCGTTTTCACGGAGGTCAACCTCGCCCTGGTCCGCGACGAGAAGGGTCGGCCCTGGCGCATTCAGAGCATCGCCCGGGACATAGGCGAATGGAAACGTTCGACCGAACGCATGATCCAGGCGATGAAGGGCTCGATCGCGGCCATGGCCGCGGCCATGGAAAAACGGGACCCCTACACGTCTGGCCATCAAATCCGGGTCACCCGGCTGGCGTTGGCCATCGCCCGGGAAATGCGCCTCGACCCGACGCGGAGCGAAGGGCTCCAATTCGCCGGCTCGATTCACGACATCGGGAAACTGATGATTCCCTCGGAGATCCTCAGCAAGCCGGGCCGGTTGAGCGAATTGGAATCCGACCTGATCAAAAAACATCCCGAGACCGGGAACGAAATTCTGAAAAACATCGAATTCCCCTGGCCCGTCGGCGACATCGTTTCCCAGCACCATGAGAAAATCGACGGTTCGGGATATCCGCGCGGACTGCGGGGGGACGAGATCCTTCTGGAAAGCCGGATTCTTTGCGTGGCCGATGTTGTGGAGGCAATGTCCTCCCACCGGCCGTACCGTCCGGCGCTCGGACTGGCGGCGGCCGTCGGCGAAATCACCAACGGCCGGGGAACGCTATTCGATCCGAGCGTAGTGGACGCCTGCGTGGGGCTCCTGCGCCGAGAAAACTACTCCGAAATCGTCGGAAACTAGCGCCCGCGCCGGTCGTCGGCCGCTTTCTTCCCGTTCATCACCGTGTTTTCCAGCTCGTTCCAGACGTCGGCCCGGTAGCCGCGCCGGTCGGACAACCGGCAGTCCTCGACCGAGGCGACTTCGGCCTTTTCCTTGAACATGGTGACCAGGAACTCGGGCGCGCGGCGGATCCCTTCGCCGATGTTGATCATGACGCGGTCGCCGTCGCAGATCGCGCCGCTCTTCAACGCCTCGAAAAATCCGCCGAGGCCGATCGCCGCCGCCGGCCCGATCCGGACCGAGCGTTCGAAGGCCACCAGCCGGGCGATCAGGGGAGTGGCGTCTTCATCGAAGGCGAGGATTTCACCGCCGCTTTCCCGGACGAGAGGGGCCAGGACGGGATAGGTTTTTGGAAAGCCCGCGGCCAGGGTGGCGATGCGGGTTTGAGGATTGCGGTAGATGGGATAGGTTTTTTCCCAGCCCTCGGGGAATCCCTTCTTCTTGGCTTCTTTCCAAGCGGCGGCCATGGGGGCGCAACGGCTGGATTGGGACAGGATGAACCGCGGCATCGGGCCGCAAAGCCCGAGCGGGGCGAGATCGCGGCAGCCCTTGGCGATCGCCATCGGTCCGGTCCCTCCGCTCAGGGCCTGGATGTAGACCGTCGGAAATTCGTCCAGGAGCCGGAGCCATTCGAGCATCATCGTCTTTTTCGCCTCGATCCGCATCGGGTCGAAATTGCCCCCGGCCAGGGGCATCTTGTTTTTCCGGGCGAAGGCCATGGCCATTTCCTTGGTCAGGGTGTAATCGCCCTTCACCCTGAAAACGTTCTGGCCGAAGCAACCGACCTCAGCCGCCTGCATGATGGACGTTTTTTGGGGGATGAAGGCGTAAAAGGAAATTCCCGCGGCCGTCAGGTACCGGGCATAGGCGACGGCCGTGTTGCCGGTGCTGGAGGCGACGAAATTTTTTATTCCATTTTCCTTCAGGACGCTGGCGACGATCGATCCGGAGAGGTCCTTGAACGTCCCGGTCGCGTAGTTGTCGTCCTGGCGATGGGCGTAAACGCGGCAACGGATTTTAAAACGTTTGCGGGCGTAGTCCTCGAGAAATTCCCACCGGTCGATCGGGACGAGGCCTTCGCCGGCGGTGACGACGTTCTTCCGGTCGTTCACCGGCAGGATATCGAAGTAGCGCCACATGCCCGGCAGGCCGTTGGGCGGCTGGTTGAACAGGTTCCGGATTTTCGGAGCCGCGGTCCGGTAGACGACGTCGGCTTGGTCGCTGCCGCATTCCGGGCAGCGCTGTTCGGAGGCGAACCACCGGGCGAACCCGTCGATCTCGACGCCGCAGAGGACGCAGCGAAGGATGAATTTTTTCGCGGCCGAGCCCGTCCCGGTCCTTGTTATTTTTCGCTTTTGAGACGGCTGTGGAGCTCGCATTCGACTTTTCCTTTCCCGGCCCATCGGCCGGACCGTTCGTCGCTTCCCGGTTCGGACTTCGCGGTGCAACACGTGGGAAAACACCCGATGGAGGCGTATCCCTGATCGTACAAAGGATTCGTGGGCAGGCGGTGTTTCTCGATATAAGCCCAGACGCGTTCCCGGGTCCAGGTTAGGAGCGGGTGAATCCGCAGATTTCCGTATTCGTCCTTCATCACCGGGCGGAGATTTCGACGCGTCTCCGCCTGGTCCCGGCGGAGGGCCGAGATCCATCCTTTCAACCCGAGTTCCCGCTGAAGGGTGAGAAGCGGGTCGACCTTGTTGATGAGGCAGCACAGGTCGGGATCCCGTTCGAACAAATGCGGGCCGTGGAGGCGGAGTTGTTCGGACTTGCCCATCTCCGGGACGATGGTGAGGACGTTGAGTTTCCATTCCCGGATCAGTCGGGTCTTGAATTCGAGGGTTTCCGGGAAATGATATCCGGTGTCGATAAAAAAGATCGGGAAGTCGAGGGTGATCTTTCTCAGCATGTGGATGAGGACGATCCCCGAGGCCTGGAAGGACGACGTCATCGCGGTTTGGTATGGGAAGGAGCGGACCGCCCAGCCGAGGATTTCCTCCGGTTCGGCGGCGGCGAATTGCTCGTTGAGTTTTTGAATCTCCGGCAAAATGGCCCTCTTCTCAAATCGAAACGCAGCGAGTATAAAACTCCCCCGCCCGCTCTGTCAATTTTAAATCCTTAATTCTGTTTCTTGACGCGGCGGGCGATTTTCCTGCGGATCTTCTCGTACGAAGGGGGAGGGCCCGTCCGGACGGCTTTGCCGTCGATGAACAAAGCGTCGGCAATGCCCCATTCGAGAAACACCGACCGGTCCGACGTCTCGACGGCCTGGAAATCAACCCGGTCGCCGAATTCCGCGGCGGCCCGTTTGGCCCGTTCGCAGACCATGTTCATCGCCGGGCACCAGCCGTTCCTGAACGCCGCGACGGCCGTTTTTCGGGGCATGCTTTCGGGCCGCTTCTTCTCCTTAATCCATTTCGGGGGGACGGCGTCTTCGGCAAAGGGCTTCCAGAGCAGGAGGGCGACGGCGTTCTTGTCGATTTTGAGGTAGCCGTGCTTTTTGAACCACGAAGCCCGCATGAACACGGGCAGGGAGACGCCCCAGGCGACCATGCCTTTGGCTCCGAACGCCCGGGCGTCTTCCTCGGCCGCAGCGAGGAGGGCTTTTCCGATCCCCTTTTTTCGCTGATCGCCGACGCCTTTTCCTTTATAACCGTGGACCCAGATGCAGTGGATAAAATACAGGTCGCGCCCTTCGGCGAAGGCGTGCTCGATCGGAACGTATTGGATCATCCCGGCCGCCCGGCCGTCTACGAGGGCGATTTTGACCCGGAGGCCTTTCTCCCTCATTTGCCGGAACCACAATTCCTTATGATTGCCGGCTTCCTTCATTTCGTCCGACCAGCCCTCCAGGCAGACGAAGTAATCGCCTTCATATCGTTCATCAAGATCGATGATTTCCATGGCCGTCTCCCTGAATGAGGTCATTATATCCAAATCGGAGACACAATACCTGTTTCCTAATTCTGTATGCCTTGAAATTTTCAGAAATAGGGAAATAAGTATTGTGTCTCCGCTTAGGCCTTTTTCTTCCGGAAATGCAGCATGATGCTCAGATAGAGGATCGAACCGGTGATGGCACCATCGATCACATCCATGGGAAGGCCTAGAAGATCGAAGCGGAAATTTTCTATTGTCAGGGCATTCAAAAATTGACCGATCAGATCGCTCGCCAATACTCCAAGGCACACCCAAATGATCACCGACCACAATTTGAGCCCCCATGTTTTAAGGGCGAATATTATGCCCAATACCAGGAAAAACGACCATAGGAAGCCGTTCATCAGGAACAGCAAATTGAATGCGCCGTTGATATGCAAAGGTCCGAAGGTCGTGCCGCTGAATATTATTCTTGCGATGTAACCCAATGTCATCGTACCCAGGCCCATTGATACCGCGATCAGCCAGTCGTTGCGCAGGGTATACAACAGCAATACCAGCAAGACCGAGTACAGAATTGTCAGGGGGATGCGATATGCTAGAAAATAGGACGCGGGAGGGAATTCTAACGGATAGCTTTGGATCAGAGGGTAATATAAAATCCACAAGATTCCGGATATCATCACGGCAAGGAAAAAGCCGATTCCCGTGAAATAATTGATCCCGAAGATTTTTCTATCGAAAATTGAGGACAAACTTTTCCCCGGCGATAGTTGAACGGCCTCCCCGGTCCCCCCGCGCGGAGGGTAAGTTGCCTTTACCCTTTTAGATCGTAAAAAATAAGTTTGCCAGACCAGGTTTATCACAACCGCCTGAATGATGCCTCTGATCATAACGCCTTCCCTGTCGGCGATGTAATACCCGCTGGGTGCTTTCAATCCAATAATTGCAACTATGATATTGCTGACAAGAGAAACGGCAAGGTAAATCTGGGTCAACAGCACCGCGTTTTTATTCCGTATCGTGAGCAGCGCGACTCCTGTCGCGAAGGCGAAAACGGCCAGTAAAACCAGCTGAAATGGATTGTAAACGATGATATTGCCGCCCCAAGATAGTTTCTCGCCCTGCAGCACAATGGCCAGGTTTAAGATAACATTGCCGAAAGTGCCGATGATAAAAATAAGCAGCCATCCTCCCACACCGTGCAATTGCTTTATGGTTGCTCCGGTTTGGATCTCATTTTCCGCAGACATGATCTCCCTCCTTGGATTTCAGATTTATTTGGCAACAACCTGCTTTTTTATTAAGAAGTAACCGAACCAGAGGGTAAACAACAGGTGCAGAACAACTACGCTCCAACCCAGGGCATTCATTTGACCCTGTAATTGCGTAAGGAGAAGGAGAATGTCGCTGGCGATGTAGTAGATGAACATGCTCTTGACAACGCCCTTCCTAAATTCCGAGTTTTCTGATATGCGGGCAAAAAAGAGTAGAACGGGGAAACTGATAATTGCTGAACCAAACAACCGGGCGAAGGTCGTGGCGGCCTCGTTGAGAGTGACACCCATTGGACCAAGCAATCGATCCGGTGCGAAGATGAAGCCAATTCCAAAAACCGCTTCAACCACCATCGAGACAAGAAAAAGCGCGTTCATGGTAAACCTCCTGTGACTTATAGGAAATTCCTTTTTCCGCAGCGTGGTGAATGGCCGCTCTGTGCGATAAATATCCCCTCATGATTATGATGGGATATTATCTCCGGCCGAGCGGTGCTGTCAATTCCCGCGGAAACCGCGGGCGCAGATCATATCCGGACAAAAAATCCCTCCGTTGCGGCTTAAAGACGAAAAACTTCCGCTCCCCGCCGTTGACCTCCGGGGGGGGTGTGATAATTTCCCATCGCTTTGCCTGATACATTTCGCAGGGTTCAAGGCGCGTTCCGCAACGAACCCCATTCCTATCCCATTTCCAAGCTTTCAGGAGGACCCATGACAAAACAAAACATTATTGCTTCTGTTTTCCTGGGTGCTTTGGTAACGGCTATGGCTGCCTTTCCGTCTTTAGCATCGGCCCAGAATACGGTCACGTTCGATAACCAATCCGGCGAGCCGGCGCTCGTCAGAATGATAGGTCCGACATCAAAGGAAATAGAAATACCAAACGGAACAACAAACACGGTAGAAGCCGCCGCGGGCAAATACACTATCATGATGCGGTATGGTCGAAACGGCGAGTACTCCTACGAAAAAGGCGAAGAGTTCGAAGTTACGGAAACCGACACGACATACTCGTCGATCACGATTACCCTTCACAAGGTCGTATCCGGAAACTATGAGTCACACCCGATATCTGAAAAGGATTTCGCTGATTCGGCTGTCGGATCGACAACCGCGCCTGCTACGCGGGCACAAACAAGTGACCAAACAAAAGAGTCGAAGACCTTGGACATTGCTAGGGTAGAGCAGTCTAGAGGAGTGAACCTTGGTGGTAAGTACCCCGTCGTGATCAACAATTCAGTGCAGCAAGAGCACTCCAACAGAACCACTGGAGTTTTCCTTCAGACTACGGATGGCCGAACGGTATGGGGCATCCTCATGAAAGCATCCTCTTGCCAGCTGTTCATAGAAAGCCATGATGATCTTTGGGTGATGCCCGAAACCAATGATCCTGATGCTACGATGCGTTTCTCGCAACCAGGAGCGATGAGCATCGAACTGCTTATTTCCGTCCTGGACCAAAAGGACGATTGGAACCCGGATGATTCTCGGATATTTCGCAAGAAGGTCATTGAAGCTTTGGGCAACATAGGCGATATCAGAGCCAAGCCACAGCTTACGGAAATTGCGGAGCGGGATTCCGACCCAGAGCTCCGTGCTGTTGCACAGTCCGCTCTTGAAAAGCTGCGTTGATCGCATAAATTGGGAGACACAATACCTATTTCCTATTTATGTTCGGAGGAATACCGGGGACGATTTCTGAGAATGCGATCAAGCCCCCCGGCCGGCGAGGGCGTCTATAAAGTCGTCCTGACGGTCGAGGGGAAGTCGGTTTCGGAGACGGCCGAAATCAGGCGGGATCCCGGCCGGGCGAAGTAAAAAAACTTTCCAATTTCGGGGACACAATACCAATTACCCAAATAATACCTTGATTCTTATTGCCCTGCTGTCGCCTGATAAATTGGGTAATTGGTATTGTGTCCCCCTTTTCCCCCCTTTTTCGTTTATTGGCATGATTATTGCTCATTTCATTTTGACTTCATCACGATGGAGGTCCGGGGAAAGGCGATGCTGGAACTAAAGGGCGTCACGAAACGCTACGCGTTCGATCCGGCCGTCGACCGGGTCAGCTTTACGGTCGGTCCGGGCGAGGTCCTGGGGTACCTCGGCCCCAACGGGGCCGGCAAATCGACGACCATCAAAATGCTGGCCGGGTTGCTCGACCCGACGTCGGGGTCGATTCATTATGAAGGCCGGGACATCCGGTCCGCCTTCGTCGAATACAAGCGCCGGCTCGGCTACGTCCCTGAGCAGTCGGAAATCTATCCCTATCTGTCGGGCTACGATTATCTTCTCCTGGTCGGCCGCCTCCGCGGCCTTCCGGAGCCCGTCCTTCGGGAAAAAGCCCGGGCGTTTCTCCGCGTCTTCGACCTCGACTCCGACCGGGACAATCCGATCAGCTCCTATTCCAAGGGCATGCGCCAGAAAGTTCTGATTTCCGCGGCCCTGCTCCACGACCCGGACATCCTTCTTCTCGACGAGCCGCTTTCCGGCCTGGACGTGTCGACCGGGATGATTGTCCGAGACCTGGTCAAGCGGCTGGCGGCGGAGCACAAGATCGTCATCTATTCGTCGCATGTTCTCGAGGTGACCGAAAAAATCTGCACCCGGGTGCTCATCTTGGACAAGGGGCGGATCGTGGCCGACGATTCGGTCGAAAACCTCCGGTCGCTCATGAACCTCCCGACGCTCGTTGAAATCTTCAACCAGCTGGTCTCCCACGAGGACACCGACGCCGTGGCCCGGAACCTCGTGGCGGTGATGCAAGGCTGATGGCGCTTCGCGACTGGACGAACTTCGATTTTCTGTGTTGGCGGTTGTCCGAACGGCCGCGGCGCTTTGTCGTCCTGGTCCGGCATTTCTTCATCCGCTTTTTTCAAAACGACGTCTTTCCCTTCGAGGACCAGATGAAGGAAAAGCTGTACGTCGTCCTGGCCATGCTGGCGCCGCTGGGGTGGGTTCTCGCCTCGTCGCTGTACGGCCCTTACATCTTCAACGCCGACAACGGCGAATCCTGGTTTGAGAAGTGCATCCTAGTGTCCTTTTTCATGGTCCTGATGATTTTCATCACGCTCCTCGAATGGGACGTGCTGTTTATCGACCGTCGCGATTACGCGAACCTGGCCGGGCTGCCCGTCAAGCCGAAGACGGTCTTCCGGGCGAAATTCGTCTCGCTTCTCTTTTTCGTCGCCCTTTACGCTGCCGCCGTCAATTCCCTTTCGGGCATCGCGACCGGGTTCTTCCTTCCCCAATGGATCGGGAACTCGCTCGGCTCGTTTTTCCTCTACCAAGCCGGCCATTGGGTTTCGTTGACCCTATCATTTTATTTCTCCTTTTTCCTGATTCTCGCGCTGGAAGCGGTCCTTCTCCTTCTCCTCGGCCCCCGGGTGTTCCGTTCGGTTTCCCTGGTTGTCCGGTTCCTTCTGGCGACCGTGTGCTTCGCTTTTCTCATCCTTTATCTTGTCGATCACGCCACCCTGGCCCGGATCTTCGAGCAAGTCGCCGAATGGCGCGTAAACAACCGTCCTCTCTTTCTGGCCGTCCCGCCGGTCTGGTTCACAGCGATTTACGAAAAGATCATCGGCCGCGTCAGCTTCCTTTATGACATTGCGGCCATGAGGGGAGTGGTCGCTCTCATCGGCCTGGGTTTGTTCGCCTATTTCGCCCTGGGCTTGAGCTACCGCAAGCATATGCGGAAATCCCTGGAGGTTTCGACCCGGCGGCGGCTTTTTCAATCCGTGGGGGAGCAGCTCCAGCGGATCTTTGACGGCCTCGTCCTCCGTCATCCCGTCGAACGAGCGGTTTTTCATTATTTCGGCCGGACGCTTAAAACAAGCCCCCGGTTGAAAGTCCGCATCGCCGGGATGATGGCCGTCGCCGTCGGATTTCTCTTTGTTCTCGTCCTCGGGACCAAGACGCTTCCGGTTTCGGCGGAAACCGCGGGCCTGAACATCCTGGCTATCCCGCTCGTCCTGGCGATCGCCCTACTCCTGGCCTTCCGGTCCGGAGTCAATATTCCGCTTACGGCCGAGGCCAACTGGATCTTTCGTCTGACCGAAGCGCCGACCAAGCGCTCGTATTTCGTCGCCCTGAAAAAGGCCGTGTTTTGTTTCGGCCTCCTGCCGCTGTTTCTCGTCATGTTCGGCATCTATGCTCTCCTCTGGGGGCCCGGGCCGGCCGCCGTCCACACCCTGTTCGGGCTGATTTGCTCGTTTTATTTCCGGGAAGTTCTCTTCTGGCGCTACGCCAAGATTCCCTTTTCCTGCCTGGTCGTTCCCGGCAAGGCCAAGGTCCATTATTTCTGGCTTCTCTATTTCGTCGCCTTCCTTCTGACCGTCTCGATTCTGTGTACCGTCGAGCGGGCGCTTTTCCTGCACCCTTCCGCTTTTCCAATCTTCTTCGGGGCGACGATCGCCCTCCTTTTCGGAATCTCCCTCTACCAGCGCTTGTTCATCTACGAGAAGCTCCAGATCATCTACGAGGAAGAGCCCGAGCCGGTGATGGTGACGTTGTAAAAAACGGCGGATTTCATCCCCCGAGCGGCGAGTGAGACAAATCATCTGAAGCGGAAGTCTATTCATTTAAGCGGGCCTGGGATCCGGCCTGTGAAATTAATTGAGGCTAGGTGAGGGAAAGGGGGGGTGATGCGTCGGGCGAAAATAATTCCCGGAATTCTATTTCTCCTTTCCGTTCTGGCTGTGGCGGGTTACTTGCTTTTTATTAAAAAAACCCCCGCCGGATACGAAGCCCAAACAGAAACAAGCCAAATCGCCGGGTCGGAGTCGGCGGCTTCCGGTTCGCCGGAGGCGGCCTCCGAAACGGCTCCGCTTCTGGTCAAGGCCGTGACCGCCCGGCGCGGCGACCTCGTGATGACCCTCAAGTCGCCGGGCGAAGCCTGCACGGAGCGGAAGATCGTCCTGAAAATGGAGGTCGGCGGGGCGATCAAAAACCTCTTCGCCCGGGAAGGCCTCCGCGTTCGGGAAGGCGACGTCCTGGTCGAGATCGACGATGCGGAATATCGCCTGAGTCTGGAAAAGCTCGAAGCGATGCGGCTGAAATACCTTTCGGAGTTGCACCTGGAAAAACAATACGCCGTGGCCGACCAAGAAGCTTCCCCGGAAGCCCTGGCGAACCTGGCGAGAGCCCAAGCGGAGCATGAAGCGGCCCTGGCCTCGTTTCGGACCGGTAAGATCGCTGCGGCCGACCTGGAACGGACCCAACGGGCTTATGAGTTGGCTCTGATAGACGCCGGGCGGAAGAAGGACGAGATCATCGCCACCACGAAAGGCCTGACGGGGGCGGAAATCGACGTCAAATCGGCCCGACGGACGCTGGAGAAGACCATCCTGCGGGCGCCGTTTTCCGGAATCCTGACCGACCTGAAGGTTTCTCCCCGGGAACGTATCGAGCCGGGCCGGGAGATCTGCACCCTGGTGGACCTTAGCCAGATGAAAGTCAGGGCCAAAGTCCTCGAAAGCGAAATTAGGAAGATGAAACCTGGTCGACAGGCCGCCCTGCGGTTCAGCGCCTACCCGGACAAGGTCTTTCACGGGTTGGTCGAATCGGTGGGCCCGATCGTCGACGCGGCAGACAAAACCTGCCCCGTTTTCATCAGCGTGGTCGATTCCGGCGAGGAGATCAAGCCGGGGATGTACACCGAAGTCGAGATCGCGGCCGAAATCTACCCGGACAGGCTTCTCGTCCCCCAGGACGCGATTCTCGTCCGGGGCGGCCGGAAACTTGTTTTCATCGTCGACAACGGCACGGCCAAGTGGCGGTACGTCGAGATCGGCTTGGAAAACGAGCATTTCGCCGAAATTCTGCCGGGGATTGACTCGACTTCGGGAATTTCCGAAGGCGACACGGTCATCGTCGAGGGCCACTTCACCCTGGCCCACGACTCTAAAGTCGTCGTCCGTTAAATGCCCGGCTTGGAAAGAAGGGGAACTCCCATGACGCACACTACCGCCCGATTTCAACTCTGCGTCCGGATCCGCATCGCCGCGGCCGGCCTTCTTTTTTTCTTCCCGGCCGCATTCGGCCGGTCGGAGCCGGCGGACAAGTCGTTGAGCCTGACGCTCCGTCAATGCGTCAAAATGGCCCTCCGGGAAAATCTCTCCCTGTCTATCGAACGGCTGAACCCGGCCATGGATACGCTCGCTCTCATGGAAATCCGGGAGAAATTCCTGCCGCAATTCGTTTTGACATATCAAAACAGCGACACGAATACTCCGGGAGCGTGGGGTGTTGAGGGATCTAATGTCGCCGCTAAGTCCGATTCCCTGAGCTTCGGATTGACCCAGTCGTTCGCCTGGGGGACGTCGTTGAGCCTCAACGTGTCGAGTTCCATGACGAATACGACACGCTCTTTTACGACCATCAATCCTTCCTACTACAGCAGCGTCCAGCTTAACTTAATCCAACCGTTGCTTCGGGGATTCGGGGCTAAGGCCGCCAACGTTGAAGCGATCAAGGCGGAGCGGACCATCGAGATGGCCGATGCGTCCTTGCACTTGCTCGCTTTGCAAACGGTCTGCAACGTCGAAGAGGCGTATTGGAATCTCGTCCAAGCCCGGGAAAATCTAAAAGTCCAGGAATCGTCGCTGGTCTCGAGCCGGGAAGTCCTGGCCCGGAACCGGGAAGCGGCCCGAATCGGGACGGAATCCGGGAGCGAGGTCCTGAACGCCGAGGCCGAGGTGGCGCGCTATGAAGACGCCGTTTTATCGGCCGCCCGCTCCATCCAGAGCCAGGAAGATCAATTGAAAAAGCTTTTGCATCTTCCGGCCGGCGGGGAGGAGACGATCATCCTCCTGGATCCGCCGACGATCGAGATCCGGGAGGTTTCGGCCGAGGAAGTCCTGCGGGCCGCCCTGGCGAACCGGCCGGAAATGGATATTTCCCGACGGAAGGTCGAAAACAGCCAAAGCGACGTCGATTACTACCGCAACCAGGCGCTGCCCAAGCTCGACCTCAACTTCTCGTTTTGGAATCCGGGCATCTCTGGCGTCAAATACATCTACCAGGACGATAATCCCCTGACCGGGATCGTCATCGACCGGATCGTCGGCGGGCGGCGAGATTCGTTCACGGACATCCTCAAGGGCAAATACGAAAACTGGAGCGTGGATTTAGATCTGGAAGTACCGCTGGCCAATCTCCTGACCCGCCCCGGGCTGGGGCGCGCCCGCGCAAGCGGCCTTCGAAAAGCTGGCCTCCTGGTCCGAACACGCCGACCCCGGCGTCAAGTATTATTCTGGCGTTGCCACTTACGCCAGGCGCCTTGACCTGCCCGGCGGCTGGTTCGGGACGAAC
>JAPKZG010000039.1 GCA_026393895.1 Candidatus Aminicenantota bacterium | reverse complement strand
CGGGCATCGCCGCGAACACGGCGCCTTCAAGGCGCGCGAGGAGCTGAAAGCGGTCAAGGGCGTGGGGGAAAAGACATTCGAACAGGCCGCCGGATTTTTACGGATCCCCGGGGCCGAAAACCCGCTCGATAATTCCGCGGTCCACCCCGAACGCTACGCCTTCGTCGAGGAGATGGCCCAAAAACTGGGCACGTCGATCGCCGGGCTGATCGAAAATGAAAACCTGCTTGAGACGATCGACCCTCACAAATTCATCGCCCCGGGAGTCGGGCTGCCGACGATTAAGGACATCCTCAAGGAACTCGAAAAACCCGGCCGGGACCCGCGGGCCGAATTCCGCTATGCCGCCTTCTCCGAGAGCGCCAAAACCGTCACCGACCTCGCCCCCGATCAGATCCTGGAGGGCGTGGTTTCGAACATCGTCGATTTCGGCGCCTTCATCGACATCGGCGTCCGCCAGGACGGCCTGATCCACATCTCGGAGATGGGCGACAAATTCATTTCCGACCCGCACAAGATCCTCAAGGTCGGCCAGCTGGTCAAGGTCCGGGTTCTGAGCGTGGACCGGGAACGGAAGCGCATCGCCCTTTCGATGAAAAAAACATCCTGATTCGGGATGATTTAAATTATGGGGACAGGGCTAAAGACCTGTCCCCTCCCCTCTAACAGTCGCCGCGAAGGCGTCCAGCATCCGAAGATAGGGCTCGATGCTGGGAATATAATGCCGTTCATTCCGGGAATGCGGGCCGATCCCGCTCTGCCCCCAGATCACGGCGTTCCCTCCGGGCGCAAACCGCGCGGAAGTGCCGGCCAGCTTGCGGCTAATCTCCGGCGGCCGGCCCGAAACGAGATTCACGGCCGAAACCAACCGGTCCAAATGTGCGTTGCCCGGGGGACAGACGATTCCTCCCTCCACGACTTCAGGTTCGATCTCCATGCCGAGGTCGGCCAGGGAGGAGGCCAGCGCCTCCAGCAATCCCGGGACGTTGTCCTGCGGAATCGGTCTCACTTCGAGACCGAGGATTCCCCTGTCCGGGGTGATATTGTAGAGGCCGGGGACCCCGACGTTGAGAAAGGGGAACCAGGCCGAGCTCTTCCACGACGAATCCGATTTCAGGCTGAGATGATCGGGTAAAAGTCCGGAGACGACCTCCCGGGCTTGAATCAGCCGGGCCATGATGTCCTGCGGGAGAGAGTCGAAGCCGCTGTGGGCCGCCTCGCCGCGGACGACGATCCGGAGCCGGACGACGCCCCGGTTTTCGGTGCAAATCTGGCCGAAGAGCTCGTCGCCCCGCTCTCCCGTCCGTTCCCCGACAATCATGAACTCGGGACTCCACGACGCGCACCGATTCCGGTCGGCCAGGATTTGGGGAGTCCCGAAAGGCTCGGCTTCTCCGTTCTCCTCGTTGCCGACTAGAAGAAGGTTCATGGAAGGGAAAGGCGGACCCGCCCGGAGAGCCCGGCGCATCCAGACGACAAAGGTCGCCACGACCGTCTTCATGTCCGCCGCTCCCCGCCCCCATAAATAATCGCCCTCGATCCGCGGCTCAAACTGGGTGTCGTTGGGATCGGGGCCGACGACGTCGAAATGGCCCGATAGCATGACCGGCGCCGAAAGGCCTCCGGGAAAGCCGGCGAGAATCGCCGGGTAACGTCCCCGGTCGTACAATTGGACCTCGAATCCCGCGTCGCGCATGAACCCGGCCAGAAAACGGGCGCAACGCATGATGTCTTCGGGCCTTTCCTGCCCGCCGCACGTCACCGAAGGAAACCGGACCAACGAGGAGGCTAAGTTGAGCACTTCCTCAACCGCCCCGCCCGAAGGGACGACGGCCGGTTTCACGTCCACGTCCTGAATGCGAACCGGGAGCAACGGATTGTCATGCCCCGCCTTTGTGAACGGCCCGAGGAGTTCGTCGAGTTTGGCCGCCTCATCCCCCAGCCGGGAGCGGCGCCCGGCGATGTCGCGGATATCGGAATTGACCTCGCGAATCTTGGCTTCCATCCATTCCTTCAACAATCCTTCGGGCACCACGGTCGCCCCCGAAGGCGAAGGGGTCGGGGGTTCTCCCGAAAGCCGCCGTTCAAACCAGGTTCTCATTTCCGAGGCCGGATTGGGGCCCCCCCTCGTCATCTCCCGCAACGGTTCCAAGTACCGGCCGTAGTCCATGGCCTCCGTGAGGGGTTCGAGATCCGCCAGCGTCCGTCCCAGCCATTCCCGGATGGTAATACGTCCTCCGCGAAACGGCGATTCGATGGTCGCGTTCAAGCCCCGGGCCGCGGCGACGTGCTCATTTTCCCGGGCGAGGGCGATTTCCGCCTCCCCGTAGGAATAGGAACGTCCGAACAAGGGGTCGCCGTAGATGCGGAGCATCAGGAGTTCCTTGAGAACGATCTTGGCGACGGCCAGGTCGAGGGAATCGCCGCCCTCGTCGGTGCGCACTTCGACGCGGCTCATCGGAAGGTCGACGATGGCGCACAGGTTTTCGATGACCAGGGCGCGCTCGGCCGCCTCCAGGCTGGAATGGACGTCCCGGGAGTAGAGGCCTCTCCGGTAAAGCTCGCCGAGCTGTTCGGAAGTCGTCGAAATGATCCGGTTGACGGGATCGACGTCGGACCGCGCGCGGACCGGCGTCCAGTTATTGCCACCGAAGCGCAATCCGCTCCGGACCAGTCCGCAGGATATGCGGAGATAGTCGGAATAACCCGCGTAGAGGTACGGGACGTCGAGCGCCTCCGGGTTGGGAAACGTCAATAGCCGGTTGGAATCCTCGGCGGTGAGAACGACGGTCGGCCGTCCTTCGACCATTTCCGCGCGCAGAGGGGACGCGGCCGAAACGGCGATGAACAGCGGGCAGAACGGCCGCAGGAGCCGGGTGACGCGCATCATGGCCTGGTTACGAAAATCGACCAGGGTTTTGCTTTCCCGCTCCCGCTGGGCCAGGTGGAAAAAATCCCAGGACAAAAGAGTTTCAGGAAGGGAATGATTCGTGTGAATTCCGGCCGTCGCCAGGCGGGAACCGAACATGGTCACGCATTTTCCCAGGTATCGTTTCTTGGCCAGGCTCCAGCCCTCGGGAATGCTCCGGGGATCGGGCTCAACCGGGGAGAAAAGATTTCCATGGAAGACATGGAAACGATCGGACAAGGAGAGGCCGATATCGGATAGGACGTTGAGGAGAAGGCCTTCGAGCATCTTGGCTTCGCAGGCGGCGCCCTCGGGGGAATAATACGGCTTGGTGGCGAACTCGATCATCCAGTGGAACACTTCGCGTTGGGTCCGGTCTTTCGCCCAGGAAGGGATCCGCTCGTCGAACAGGACGTCGGCAAAGGACCGGCTTTCGGACCCATAACCGACGCGGGTCACGGGTTTCAGGTCGTCATCCAGGATGTTGAACTCGACCTCGATCCCCGATGCACCGCGGTCGAAATGGCTCTTAAGCGAGGAATCGACGGCCATCCGGTATGTTTCGGCGAACTTCCGCCAATCTTTCTTTTCCATGGAATCACCCGCTTAAATAAAATCAGAGGGCCGAGAGCGCATCCCAAAGACGCGCGGCGGCCCGGCGGGTTTTTTCCGGCGGAAGCGCGTAGGAAAAGCGGATCCAGCGCCGGCCGTATTCGCTGAAATAAACCCCGGGGACCACGGCCAGGCCGAAACGTTCGGCCAGATAGGATCCCATGTCCGCGGAATCCTTCAGGCCAGCCCGGTCGATCCAGGGTCCGACATCGATGAAGGCGTAATAGCCCTTCCCGACGATGGTACGGAATTCTTTTTCAGCCAGGAATTCGGACAGGATCCGGCGGCTGGCGTTGGTCGGGCCGACGATGCCCGCGCAGGCCTTGTCGAATCCCATCCGGTAGGCGGCCATGGCCACGGCCTGGCTGTGGAAGGAGGGAACGACGGCGTGGGAGGCGCGGTTCTGGATGAACTTCACGACTTTCTTGGAAGCGACGAGGTGGGCGTTGCGGACGTTGCTCGCACCGAGTGATTTGGTAATGCCGTCCAGGAAGATGCAGCGATCGCGCTCCTCGGGGGCGAACAGGCGAAGGAAACGATTGAGGTCGTACGGTTCCTCGTCGGTCACATGATGGTAGATCCAGTCGAAGAGGACGAAAGGGACGCCGGCGGCGAACGCGGCCCGGGCCAGGCCGGCCTGGCTTTCCAAGTCCAGGATCCGCCCGGTCGGATTGTCGGGACTGGTGACGATGAGCATAGCGATTTCCCGGCCGTCGAACCGACGGACGTACTCGGCGCAGGTCCGAACGGTGTCGGGGGTGAGCCGCCAGGCCTCGTCCTCGCGCCCCGGCGCGAGCAGGACGTTGGCGCCAATTAAGTAAGGCCCCCAATTGTAGGAAATCCAGGGGACGCGGGACGTGATCACGAAGTCCCCCCGCCGGCCCCTTCCTAAAAACAGCGCGGCCTCGTAGGCCTTGAGCAATCCGTCTCGGCCGCCCTGGACGGCGATAATGTTTTCAGGTCCCAAGGACAAGCCGGAATCCAGCTTCCAGTATTCCTCGACGACGGATTTGCGGAAGGCGGCGCAACCGAAGGGCTGATCGTAGGCACTGCCGTGATCGATCTGGAGTTTATTCGCGGTTTCAAATATCTCCGCAGGAACGCCGGGAAGGCTGGCCCCCCCGTCGCCCTGGCTGGCGTCGAATTGCTCTCCCCCGGGGAAGTCCCGCTCGTAAACGGCCAGGGCGTCCCGGATCTCGAACATCCGGCTGCCCGGGACGACGCTCATCGTGGAAAGGGACGAATCGAGCCCCGCCAATTCAGGCGGGGTGACGACCAGGCCGGGTTCGGAATCGGGCCGAAGCAGTGGCGCGGGCTTGTTCATGGCGTTCTCCTTTTCTTAACTTTTATCTTACCTTAATTTCTTCCATGGGTCAGAGACTCAATGTTCCCGGAAGTTTCGCGAAATACCGCGCCTCCCGGACGCTGTCCAGTCCGCAGATGTAACGGGTCAGCCGCTCCATCCCGATCCCAAAGCCAGCCGAAGCCGGAAGGCCCGTGCGGGCGAAATCGAGATAATATTTGTAGGACGCGAGGTCGATCCCCTTCCGGATGATACGCTTTTCGATGGATTCGAGCTCGTGCTCGCGTTCACCGCCCGAAAGCGCTTCGCCGAATCCCTCCGGATAGACGAGGTCCATGTCCCGGAGGACGCCCGGACGGTCGGGATATTCCCGGTCGTAGAATTCGCGCGACTCGGCCGGAAAGTCGAGGATCCAGGCGGGTTCGCGGAGGTCCTGGGAGAGGCCGAGTTCAAAGTCATTGCCGTAATCGCGCACGGCCTCGTCGTGCCGGATCGCGCGGAACGGCCGCCGGGGCGGGAGGATAACGCGTCCGAAAAACCGGAGCTCGTCGGCCGCGACGGCCGGGAGCCGCTCGAAGAGGTCCGCGAAGAAATCCTCGGCCAGCTTCATGACGTCCTCGCGGGAGGCGTCGCGGACCTCGAGATCGAGTTGGACGAATTCGATCAGGTGACGGCCGCTCGTGCGGCGCTCGGCCGGCTCGATCCGGATGTTGGGCGAAAAGCAGAAAACACGGGGAAGGCTGAGCAAGGCCATCTGCTTGTGGAAGATCATGCTCTTGGTGATCTGGTAGTGGAAACCGTAGCACTCGATCTCGCCCCGGACGCGATAATCGGTCAAAGGGTCGGTGAATGGCGAAATCACGACGGGAAGGATCTCGACGAATCCCCGTCCGACGAAAAACTGCCGGGCGATTCCGAGGACATGGCTTTGAACTTGGACGGCGTTCCGGACCTTCTCGGAGGTCAGGAGCCGCCGTTCGTCATCTATGGTCAACATTGTTTTTTCCTTTCTTATGTTGTCGGGCAAACATGGAGAAGGGACAGACGGGTCCCTATAAAAGGACGGGTTTGAGTAAAGCGCAGATGTCCCCTAAAAGGGGACATTATTGTTGGCCAGATTAAGGTTGCCGGCCGGAGGGAGAGAAAGAAGACAGACGCCTGAGGCCCGTTCGCGTGTCGTTCGGCTCAAGCGTTTCATTTTCGTTCCGCGAGTTTATATAGCAATCCGAAACGTCTGTCAAGAAATATTTTATTCGTCACTTTCATAGGGATATAATCCGGCGGCCCGGAGCTTTTTCAGGCCTTTCCTGACCTTGCGCCCCTCTTTCCGCATCGGTCCTTTCAAGCCGAGAGCCGTTCCCCTGATCAGAAGGAAATAAATGACATCGGCCTTGGGCCGGCCGATCAGCTTGAACATTTGAAGGAGCCCGGCCGGAGATCCGGACTTCAGGCAGATCCCGACATAAAGCGCAAACAGCTTGAGGATGGTAACCGTCGATACGCCGGAGATGAACGCTTCCTGCGCCCGGAGACTTCGGGCATTCTTCGTTTTTTGCTCAATTTGAGCGCAATATTCGAGAAGACGCCGGTCGTTAAAAAACCAGTTCAAGATATCGCCATAGTCCCGGACGATCGCGGCGTAGGGCCGGTCTGTCTTCAAGGACATGAGGTTGTACCGGAAATAGAGAGGATGGTCGAGGAGCCGGTTTTCGGCGGCGGCCTGGGCCCGGAATTTCGACCCGATCACGGGATTGATCAGATTCAGCATCAAAAACGGCGTCCGGCAGGCATCGAGAAACTCGCGGACGCGAAGGCCGACGTCAGCGGCCTCCCGATCCAGGCCGAGGATTATGGAGAGATACGGGATGATTCCGTTCCGGACGAAGGCCTCGACCTGTTCAGGAAGCGGACCTCCGAGGTTGTGCCTTTTATGAGCAGCCGTCAGGGCTTCTTCGGACGGGCTCTCGACGCCGATGAAAGCCGCGACGATATGGGCCGCCCGCATCATTCGCAGGACCTCCGGAAAGCGGGCGGTCCGCAGAGACGTTTGGATCGCGAAGACGAACGGAAATCCGCGGCGTTCCTGGAAACGGACGATGACCTCCAAATATTCCAGCATCTTGTCCTCAAGTCCGCCCCCGAAACTGTCGTCGCCGAAAATGACGAATCCCTTGTGGACCTTCGTCAGCGACTCCAGCCTCTCTTCGAGTACGCCGGGATCGAGCGTCCGGACGCCGCGGCCGAAGATATGACCGATGTTGCAAAAATGGCAATCGAAAGGGCACCCCCGTGTCGTCTGGAGTGAACCGGACAGGTACTTTTTCCGGGACAATAATCCGTAATCGAGCGGCTCCGCGTTCAAGTCCGCCGGCGGCGCCTGAAAAAAAGACGCGCCGGATCGGAGAACCTCGATCAGGTCGACGGCTCCGATCTCTCCCTGAAAGACGAGATCGAAACAGGCCAGGTAATCGTCGCGGTTGAGCGAAACATCCGGGCCTCCCACGCAGGAGAAGACCTTCGGGTAGCGGCTTTTCAGCTTTTTCACGCAGGAGACGGCTTCGTTGGTCTCCCGGTCGACCCCGCGAATGAGCTGCATCGAGGATACCAGGAAATAAACTCGGTCGTTTTTATGGCGCCCGACTTTGTCGAGGACTTCCCGGAACGTATCGCAGATGAAAACGAGATCGTCACGGCCAAAGAAGGGAGATTTTCGGATGGCGCCGGCGACAATCAACGGGCCCAGGGGCATAACCAGGCGCCGGATTCCCAGATTGTTGGAAGCCAAGAAAATGATATAAACGTTGCGCACGGGACTACCGCGATAACGGTACGGAGAGGGCGGGATTCGAACCCGCGGTCCCGGTTTTAGCCGAGACAAGCGCTTAGCAGGCGCTCCTGTTCAGCCACTCCAGCACCTCTCCGTGGCTGCGAATCCCGGCTATTCTACCATTAGGGAGAACGGAGACACAACCGGATGATTTATGAGAAAAATTCCTAAAAAACCACTTGACAATTAAACTATCATTATGATATCACTTTAATATCTTAGGAGGATAACATGATTAACATCCAGGAAAAGAAAGTTCCGCAAATCAGCGGATGGGCCATTCTTGTCTTCGTCATCATTCTGTTCGCCGTCGCCTTCTCTATTTTCATCAAAGGGGAACCCAAGGACATCGACATTTCTCTGATCGCCGGAGTCGCCTGCGTCCTTGTCGCCGCTTTGACGATTCCGGGTTTTTTCGTCCTTCACCCCAACGAGGCCATGGTCTTCACCTTCGTCGGCCGGTATATCGGCTCGGCCCGCCAGGCCGGATTTTTTTGGACGATTCCGTTCTGCGCCAGAAGGAAAGTATCTCTCCGTATTTACAATCTGATCAGCGAGAAGATCAAGGTCAACGACGCCTGCGGCAATCCCATCGAAATCGCCGCCGTCATCGTCTGGCACGTCGTGGACACGGCGAAGGCGAGCTTCAACGTCGAAAACTATAAAAACTTCGTCGCCATCCAAAGCGAAACCGCCCTCCGTCAGCTGGCCAGCCATTACCCCTACGATTCACATGAAAAGGAGCAGGAGTCTCTCCGGACCAACGGCGACGATATCGCGGCCAAACTGCGGGAACAGGTGGAAAAACGCCTCCTCGTCACGGGCGTCAATATCGTTGAAGCCCGCCTCATGCATCTGGCCTACTCCCCCGAAATCGCTCAAGTCATGCTCCGGCGTCAACAGGCCGAGGCGATCATCGCCGCCCGCCGCCAGATCGTCGACGGCGCCGTCGGGATGGTCGACATGGCCCTGAAAAGTCTCGAACTCACCGGGATCGTCCACCTCGATGAGGATAAGAAGGCCGCCATGGTCAACAACCTCCTCGTGGCCCTGGTTTCCGAGAACGAAGCGACTCCCATCATCAATACCGGGACATTGTATACGTGAGCGAAAAAAAGAAATTCCTGCTTCGGCTCGACGCCGAGCTCTACGACGCCCTTGAAAAATGGGCGGCGGACGACCTCCGGAGCGTCAACGCCGAGATGGAATTTCTTTTGAAGGAAGCTGTCCGAAAATCCGGCCGCCTCAAAGCACCGGGGCCGGCGGCCGATCGATCCGCCCGGGAGGAATCATAGGGACGTATCAACGGACGTTTCGAAGCGGAAACGTCGAGGAGAGGGTCATGAATCTAAAGAAACTCGCCATCTTAATCATCATCATCATCCTGACGGTGATCTTGGCGATCTCCTGCGGGACGAAAGGAATGATGCGCGGCTCGTTCCGCGAAGACCGGGGGGGCTGGGCCTATGTCCATCTCGAAGGAACATCCCGGGAAATCGGCTATCAGCACGGCTGGCATCTCGCGGCCGAAATCGACGACGTCCTGAAAACGTTGTCGTTCTACCTGGAAAAAGAAACGGGTCGCGCCTGGTCATTTTATCGCGAAGCCGCCGAGAAGATTTTCTGGCCGAAGCTCGATTGGCCGATACGGATGGAGATCGAGGGGATCGCCGAAGGCCTTCGCGCCCGGCAAGCCGGCCTGAAATACGACCGCTTCGACATCGCCGCGCTCAACGGCTGGATGGAATTGGCCTGGTATTACGTACCCGGGCTGGACGCCGAAAAAAGCGGCGGGGTCGTCAAACCGAAGGCGCCCCCCTATTGCAGCGCCTTCATCGCCACGGGGAGCTATACGACGGACGGCCGGATCATCATTGCCCACAACGCCTGGGTGGAATACATCATCGGCAGCCGCTGGAACGTGCTTCTCGACATCATGCCCGACACGGGCCACCGCATTCTTATGGACGCTCTGCCGGGATTTGTCCATAGCGGCGATGATTTCGTCGTCAACGGCGCGGGCCTTCTTTATACCGAGACGACCATTTCTCAATTCAACGGATTCGCGAAAGACGGCACCCCCGAATTCGCTCGCGCCCGCAAGGCCGCCCAGTACGCCTCATCCATCGACGACTTCGTCCGGATCATGACGACGGACGGGAACGGCGCCTATGCCAACGACTGGCTCATGGGCGACCTGAAAACTAACGAAATCGCCCGGCTCGAGCTCGGTCTGAGGAACCACCGGGTCTGGCGGACGACGGACGGGTATTTCGTCGGGGCCAATTTTCCCCTGGACGAAAAACTCATCACCGAAGAGACGACGTTCGATCCGAATAACGCCGGACAGTCCGTCTACATCCGCCGGGACCGCTGGAATCAACTCATGGCGGAGAACAAGGGGACGATCGACGTCGAGAAAGCCATGGAATTCCTCGGGGATCACCTTGACGCGAGCACCGGCGCCCGGGCGTCCAACGGCAACGTCCTTTGCGGACATGTCGATAACGACCCCAAGGGACTGCCCGAATTCGCCTGGCCGCCGTTATTTCCGGGCGGCTCCGTCCAGGGAAAAGCCACCTCGGCCGCCCTGGCGAAAGAGATGAAAATGTGGGCCCGGATGGGCCATCCCTGCGGCGAGGATTTTCTCGCCGAGCCTTTCGCGGCCGCCCATCCCGAATTCGCCTGGCAACTCCCTTACCTGCAGGACATGAAGGCGAATCCCTGGACGTTGTTTGAAGGAAAAAAATAGAATAATTTCTTCCCCCGATCGTCTTTATTATGGAAAATGAAGACGATGGCCGACCCGACGACCGAAGCGCGAATTGAAACTCTCCTCCCCTTTCGGGAGGAGGTTTTTTTGTTGTGTCTGGGTTTTTCACGCAACGCCGTCGTCGCCGAGGATCTTTGCCAGGACGTTTATCTCAAAGCCTGCCGCAAGCTGGACTCCGTCCGCCATCCGGAAGCGGTCAAGTACTGGCTGTTCCGGCTGGCCCGAAACGTCTGCCGCGATCATCATCGGCGGTCGCGGTTGGTCGGCTTCGATCCGATCGATTCTCAGAATGAAATCGCCGCCGCCTCGAACAGCGGTGAAACGGATGATTTCGAGGATCGTCTCGTTCGTCTGAAATCGTCGGTCGAAAGCCTTCCCCGGAAACTTCGCGAAGTCTTCATTCTCCGGATGTACGCCCGTCTTTCCTATGAAGACCTGGCCCGGACTCTGCGGATCAAGGAGGGAACGGTCATGTCCCGGCTCCATCGCGCTCGAGTCGCCGTCGCCCGGGCCATGAACGAGGAACATCATGCATGAATCACAGGACAAAAAAAGCGCCGCGACTGATGCAGACATCGAAGCCGTTGTCCGCCGGGAATCGGAGGAGGCGCTCTGCCGCTTCCCTTCCGGCGACTTCGCTTCGCGCCTGAAAACCCGGCTCAAGGCTCCCCTTCCCCGGCAACGGTTTTTGCTTTTCCGCAAGCCCGTTTTCGCTCCGGCTCTCGGTGTTCTCGTTGCGGCGACAGCCGCGATCTTCCTTCTCTTGCGCGCCCCAAACGACGGGGACGTCCGGGTGGAAGCCGGCTTCCGCCGCATGACCGAATCCCTGGCGGCGTCGGACGCGTTCCGGGTCGGAGGGTTGCGGGTTGTCTCCTGTAAACCGGACGAAGGCCGGAGCGCCGATTCTTTTACCTCGGCTCTTTTCCGGGCGGCGACGGGGTCGGACGCCGGGTCCGCGTCCGAATCCGCCGCGCCCGCGGAGGGAGGCGCTCCGCTCCGGCCCCTCTTCAGCCCCGACGAGCGGTTCAAGATTCTTTACGGGGACCAGGCGATTCTGCGGGTCCTCACGAAATTCACGACTCAAAAGGAGGTTTGACATGTTGCGTAAATCCATCAGTTTGGTTCTTCTCTGCGTCCTGATTTTCGGCTTGGCGGCCGCGGCCGAGGAGCCCGCTCCCGTTTCGAAAAAAGCGGGGTACGCCCTCATCGACCTGTACATTAACGCGATCAAGAACATGGCCCTGATGGGGGCCAAAGATAGTCTCGACGCCAACCTGAACAAAATGATGGCCGAGGCGAAAAAGGCAAGGACCGCCGGCGACATCGATGCCGTATTTCTGTCTCGGTACAACCGGTTGGTCGCCGTGACGAAGCTCGTCACCCTCAAGGACCCGGAAAAGACAATCGCCCCGATTCTCCACGCCGAACTCGGCCGGTTCGTCATGGACGTCCTCGGCGAAGAACTGAAAACCGAAGGCCCGCCGGAGGCGATCGTCCAGACGGCCAACGCCCTGGCCTTCGCGATCGTCGATCTGCAGATTTACCTCGATACGCTCGACAGCCGCCAACAGCGCTACGACAAGTTCGTCAAAAGCCTCAACCCGGAAAAATAATCCCGGGCGTTTTTTCTTTCTCCCGCTCCAGGAGTTGGAGGAGGACCCGCCAGCGGGTCCCCCTCCAACATTCCTGTCTCGACAGTGGAATCGGGGCCGGCCCTCTCCTCGATAATTTGGGAACGGAGCCCCTGGGGGGGGCGACATTCACTCATCCCCGAAATTATTTCGTTGATTTCCGGCAATGTTTCGGCTGTCGGTCCGGGGACAAGTCGTTTAACCCCTAACTAACGCGATTGATTCGATTTGCGCAATTTCGGGGTTGAGTGATGCGTCCCCGAAAAAAAACTTGACATTCACGAATACTGTATTATATTATTAATACAGTAATACGGAGGTCGAAGTGATCAAAATCGATCCGACAAGCTTCATTCCCCTCTACGAGCAAGTCCAGACCGGTCTCCGACGCGAAATCGCCCTCGGCGCGCTGAAGCCCGGCGCCACTCTCCCCTCCATCCGCGACTTGGCGACAGCCCTGCTCATCAATCCCAACACCGTCGCCCGAGCGTACGGAGATCTTGAACGGGATGGATTAATCACGACCCGAAAGGGCCGGGGGTGTTTCGTTTCGGAGGATTCCGGAACCATGCCCGAGAGAGACAAGATCAAACGTCTCGACGGATTGTTCGAGGCGGCCATTCAGGATGCGCGAAAAGCGGGAGCGGATCCATCCGAGATCAGAAGAGTTTTTGAGGACAGATTGCGATCCGTCTTCGCGGAGCACGGAAAAAGGAGAACCTCATGAGTGAATTGCTGAAAGTTGCGGAGCTCGGCAAGAGCTTCGGCCGGAGGCGTGTTTTGACGGATGTATCCTTCGCCGTCGAACCCGGCCGCGTTTACGGATTCTTGGGACGAAACGGCGAGGGCAAGACGACCCTGGCCCGGATTCTCATGGGCATCATCCCGGCCTCCCGGGGCGAGGTATTGTTCAAAGGGAAAATCGTCAAATTCGGCGATTCCGAATACAAACGCGAGATTGGATATATCCCGGAGGATCCGTTTTTCTACGGCGGGATGAAAGTCGGGGAGTTCCTCCGCTTCAACGGTTCCTTCTATCCCCGGTGGAATACGGCCCGAGTCCGGACCTTTTTTGAAACCCTTGACCTGAATCCGGGCGCCCGCATCAAAACGCTTTCCCGCGGGGAAAAACTCCAGCTCGGCTTTGTCGCCGCGATCGGGGCCGCTCCGGACATTCTCATCCTCGACGATCCGACTTCGGGGCTCGATGTCCCGACCCGGCACGATTTTCTCCGGAACATCATCCGCGACCTGGCCGAACGGGGAACGGCCGTCCTGTTCGCCACCCATATGATCCACGAACTCGAACGGGTCGCCGATCATCTCTTCATTCTCCACGGCGGCCGGATCATCCTCAACCGAAGCTTCGAGGACGTCAAGGCTCTCACCCGGCGCGTCCGGCTTTGGTTTGACGGCGAAGCTCCGGAAAAACTTCCGGTCGAGGGCGTTTTGTCTCTCCATCGGGAAGCCGGACGGCTCGAAGCCGTCGTTTTCCCCTGGAACGGGGCGGCCGAAGAGGGAATCCGAAGCCTCTCTTTGATCCGAACGGAGATCGAACCTCTTTCACTCGAAGAAATTTTCGTCGGGTTCGTCGGCTCCGGTCCGGCTCGCTTGGACGCAAAATAAGGGAAATCACCATGAACAAACAGCTGATTATTAAAGAATGGAAGGAAAAATTCTGGGTTCCGGTTTTTGCCCTGGCCTTTCTCGTGCTCTTCGCCGTCGCCGCCCTCGCTTTCGCCGGCCGGAGGGATTTCCTGGACGCCCTGACCGGTGCGATCCAACTGTTTTTCCTGCCGCTGATAGGGATTCTCCTGGGCGCGAGCGCGTTCAGTTCCGAATTTAAAGAGGGGTCCTGGGCTTACCTCTTTTCGCGGCCACTGAAGAAGTCCATGATCTGGCTTTCGAAAGCCGTGGCCCTGGCCGGTTTGCTGGCCGCGATTTTTCTGGTTTATTACATCTTCCTCCCTCTGATCCCCGGCTTCAAGGAACGACTGAACGAAATCCAGTTTTGGGGGATCAGCGCTCTCCTTTCGTTCGGCTTATTCTTCATATCGTTTTCCCTGTCGTATCTGACCGAAAAGCAATTTCTCATCGTTTTCTTTTCGATGTTCATTCCCGCCGGATTAGGCCTGCTCTTCTCGAGTCTATTGAGAGTCGCGTATTTGCTCGCCCGCAGTCCGGCGATCCTGATCATCCTCATCGGAGTGCTCGGGAGCCTTGTCTTCATGGCGGCTTCTCTGTATGCGTTCTGCCGGACGGACTTTTCCCAGCAGAAAGCCAAGGTTTTCGGCTTTCTTAAAGCGTTCTCCCTGTTCCTGGTTTTGGCGGTCATCCTCGGTTCGGCCGTATTCACGATCGGGGAGCGATTCCAGCGATTGTCTTTCCTCCACTTGGAGACGGACGGACATGCGGTTTATCCCAATACGAGCCGGGGGATATATCGGTATGATGCGGACCAGGACAAACTCATCAAGGTGAGCGGAGCCAGCAAATTTTCACCCGGGCTCGGGCTTTCCGTGGGGGGGGGAAAATTGTTTGGCTGAAATATTCCATAGTCAGAAAGAACAAAATCCCCGAGTTGGCCCAGGAACTCTGGATCATGGATTCGGACGGCCGGAACAAGCAGGCTATTTTCAAAACGGCCGTCAACCTGGATTCATCCCTTCACGGATATGATCTTGCGGGTTCGAGCCTATCGAGGGACGGACGTCGGATCCTCCTCGTCTCTTGGCCCGGAAAGAATCAGGAGAATAGAATCGTCTGGAGTCTCAATTCAGACGGCTCGGGTCTGAAGAAGCACCCTATCGGCGTTCCGAATGCGGGCTGGATCAGTTGTCTCGGCTGGACTCCGGACAGCCGGCAGGCCGTCATTCTCATTTATGAAAATCCCCGGAAGGGTGAAACAGCCCGACCAACTCCTTGGATATTTCGGCTTTCGCCCGATTCCGGGGTATGGCAGGCCCTCGGCGGCAATATGATGGGGATCCATCTATTCGGGATGTCCCCGGCCGGAGATCGATTGGGGTATTTCGGACTCGATTCTTCGGACCCGAAATATCCCCGCGATATTCTCCGTACCATCGATGTCGAAACGACGATCGAAACGGATATTCTTCCTATTTCCGGCCTTCAACAAGCCCGTTGGAATCTTGAAGGGGACCAAGTCGCCTTTCTGGCGGATAACGGCCGCCGAATCGGAATCGTTTCCGTCGCCGAAAAGAGCGTCCTCGCGGAACGCTCCCTTGAGGTATCGAAAATGGACCGGAACCCTTGGACCATGGACTGGGCGGACGAAGGACAAAAGATCGTCCTGAGCGATTTCAAGGACTCCCGGTTTGTGCTGAGAATATTCGATAAAGCGTTCCAAAATGAAAAGGTCTATCCCCTGCCCATAGACAAACCCCTGGATAACTATCCTCATGTGTACGGCCTCGGGAAGAAAATCGTGGTTCTGGATTTCTCGAATTCCCGGCTCTGGGTTTTCGACCCGGCCACGGAAAAATGGAAAAAACTCTTTTAAAAGAAAGCCGCGACGGCGACGCCGGTCAATATCCCGGCAACGACATCCGAGACGTAATGCATCCCGAGGATGATCCGGGATACGCCGACGGCCAAAGCCCATAAAACAACGGCCGCGCCGACGACCGGTGTTCCGTGGATGATCGCCAAGACCGCTAGGATCGCCACCCGATTCGCATGACCGGAGGGAAACGAATGAGGGTCGACGAGTCGGTCGAACGCACCCCATCGGCCGTCGGGCCGGCGCCGCTTGAAAGCCAGCTTGAGCAACCCGGTCAGAAACGTCCCAATCACCAAGGCCAGACCGATCGTCCAGACCCGGGATTTCCACGGCTCGCGGCCGAAAAGCCAGATCAATCCGGCTGCCGGGAAAAGAATCGCCGTGTCGGCCATATGGGCGAGAACGGCAAATATCCATCGTCCTCTCCCCTCCCCGAGCTTGCGGAGACGTGCGCTTCCTTCCGCGTCCCGCTGAATCCACCGGTCGAATATCATTTGAGCGATCTTTCGGCCAAATGACGCCTCATGATTTCCAAATGACGGGGTTTATCGACGTCCATGGCCAATTCGGCATAGGGAGAAAAAACGGGCCGGCCGGTCGCCTTGAACCGGCGGCAAAACACCTTCATCACCCCTTCGACCGTCAGCCGCCGGAACAGAAGCCCGAATAATATCTTCGGGCCGATCACGACGGCCATCCGGACCGGACTTTTCCGGGCTTTCGAGAGCCGCCACCAGATGTGGGATTGAGGCAGTGGTTTATTGATGTTGATGATGTTGATGCTTCCGCCACAATACCGGCCATCTTTGAACGGTATGAACGTCCGGCCGCTGCCCGGAAATTCAGCTTCGATGACTTCCCTGCTCGCGAAGACATATTGGGCTTCGAGTCCGCGGGGAATGGAGTCCCGCACGAGCCAATCGACCATTTCCGGCCGGATTCCCGGGATATCACCCGCCATCCCCAAACCGTATTCCGCCGCAGGATCGAGCTCGGCCAACCGGTTGCGGCCGGCGATGATGTTTTCAAAAAAACCGCCTTGATCGGGATGGAAATAAAGCGGCTTTTTGGCGGTCAGGCCGCATTTTTCGTCCAATCCCACGACAAGAATCCGTCCGATCGTCTCGGCCGCGTCCAGGGCATCGATCACCCACTGGACCATGGGTTTGCCGGCCAATTCGATCATCGTTTTGGGGCCGCCTTTTGCTTCGGAATAAAGCGGGTCCTTGGGTCCGGGAATTCCCCCGGCGGTGACATAGGCATCGATGGTATTCAATTCAACTCCCTGATTTCCGGAGTCCAGCCGAGGCGATCAACCTCGACGCGGATTTCATCGGCGGACATCGTCCGTCCCGACCCGACGGCCGCGATCAGCCCGGCTTCCATGAGGTTGGTCCCGAATGTCCGGCCTTGAAGCACGGGTGTCGTCGTAATGAGGTATTTTATCCCCGCATCCCGGAAGCGTCCAACGTCTTCCGGCGTCGTCGTGTTGGTCACGACGATCCGGCCTTCCAGTTTCTCGGGGAGCGCCCGGAGGATATAAAGACAATCCCCCGCGATGATTCGGGCCCAGCGAAACCATTTCCCCCACTTCGGGTTCCGTTCTTCCTGTTGATGTCCGGTCGGGTAGAACCAGCGGAACGGCAGACGGGTGATCACGGGCAATATCACCGAGGCCAACCGGCCGGCGGTGCGCAGGGACCGAACCGGTCCGGGAAAACCCATGGAAAACATGAGATCGCCGAAGACGCAGTCATAACCGGCTTGGGCAAACGAGCCGGCCATCTCCCAACGGTCGATGGCGCTTGTCATCAGGACGCGTTTTTCGCCGAGGCGGGCACCGAGACGTTCTTCAAGAAAAGCGGCCGTCCGGCTTTCGATCGCTCCTTTCAGACCGGAACCGTCGACGAGCGGAGTTTTCCGGATCTCACGGACGATCCGGCGAATCGAACGGATCGGATACGACCGACCCTTGATGCGAAACCCCAGATCGGCCCCGCCGAGGCCTAAAGCGTCGACCTTTCCGTCCAGCTCCAGGAATAACCGGGCCGCTTTTTTAAAATCGCCGTCCGTCCCGATCCGCTCGAGCCGGACCGGTATTCCGCCGATTTCCACATCGACCGCGTGATCGCGGCGGGAAGATCCCAGGCTGACGCTGACCGCCCGGCGCATCGTTGTGTTCCCCTTCAAAACCGGTACTCCAACCCGAACACCGGAAGGATCGGGGACTGATAAATCACCCCAAGATTATTGGAGATCCGGTCCCAATAATAGCGGGCGACGTTTTTCCGGTTCAGGGCGTTGAGAACGCTCACATAGGCCAAAAGGACGGACGTCTTGAACCGGAATTCCCGGTCGGCCCGGAGACTCACGAAGCTGTAGTCGGGATAGCGGGCGGCGCCGGGCTGCGCGGTGTCGAGGACGGCCGTGTTGAATTCCCGCGAACGCTCCAAATCGAAGGGCGTATAGGGGACGCCGCCGGCCAGGTCCCAACGCAGACCGAGGTTCCACCGGCGGGCGAGCCGCAGGCCTCCGATCATCGTCACCACGTATCGATTGTCGTTCAACCGGTCGCGCCACCTCCCGAGAATGTCCCGGAAACGGGACCGGAATAGATTGAGGCCGACGATCCCGTGCCAGGCCCCTCCCGGTTTCTTTTCCAGGGTGAATTCCAGGCCGCGGCTATACGCCCGGCCGTCGTCGGTGACAGTCGTAAACGAACGGTACAGGCCGTAATCGACACAGCTGTCGAGCACCGGAAAGTCCGGTTCCTCGGGGGTCAGGGGGAACCGGCGATATTGCTTGTCATAAACGTCCAGCGTCCAGCAAAGACCGTCCGCCGGTTCGTTGGAAACGCCGAGAAGATAATGCACGGCGTACGGATTGCGGTTATCCCGCGTTCCGGCGCTGATCCCGAGAATGGTCGTCGGGATCGCCTGACGGAATATCCCGGCGGCCGCTTTTATCGTGAACCGGGGAACGATCGCCCAGGAAACGGCGAGCCGCGGCGAGGCTTCGATCGACTGATTGTGCGAATAATGATCGACTCGCGCCCCCAGGGAAATGGTGACCGGCCGGCTCGGCGTCCAATCGACGCTCGTGAACGCCGCGGCCTTCGTCGTTCGCATATCGCCGCGAACAACGAATTCGGGCAGGACATCGCCGTACGGGTTGTAGGATTCTCCGTACGTATTGTCGAAATCATAGAATTCGACCCGGGTTTCGAACCCGAACAAGGCTCGAATCCGGTCGCCGAGAATGAATGTCCCGACATGGCGCAGGCTCGCAATATTGATTTTTTCGTCAATCAAGTAAAGCGCGTCTTTCGAAACGGCATCCTCGAGTTCGTCGATGTTGCGGTAGGAGGACCAGGAGAGTGTTGTCACCGAGGAATACGTTTCGCTCCAACCGGCATACCAGCACAAACCGGCCGTGTTCTGGCGGGTTTTATAGTTGAGCGCCCTGGTGAAGCCCAGGGCGACCGCCCGCTCGATGTCGTACGCCATCAGGCTGTCGGCGTTCACGTTGAGAAATTCCAACCGGTGCCGGGAGCCCAAATCGGCCACGGCCTTGAAATGAACGTCGCCGAATCGGGGCGCGACTCCGTAGCCGATAAGGTTCGTGATGATATCGTGATAACTGCGCTTGACCGATAGCAGAAATGATCCCCGGCCGTGGAGAAACGGGCCCTCGATCCCGCCGCCGAATCCGGCGATGTTCAAGTCAATCTGGCCGCGGAGCCGCTCCCGTTCACCTTCCCGGAAGGCCATTTCGATCACGGACGACATCCGGTCGCCGTACGAAGCGGAGAAACCGCCTTTGTAGAAATTCAAGGAACGAACCCAGGAAGCGTTGATCAGACCGATCAGGCCGCCGCTTCCGCCCTGCGTCTGAAAATGATTGATGTCGAAAAAGGGAATCTGGTCGATATAGAACGCGTTTTCCCAAGGGCTGCCGCCGCGGACGATGAGCTCATTGGAGAGGTCGTTCACCTGGGAAAGCCCGGTCATGGACTTGACGAGCCGGCTGACGTCGTCGACGGAGCCGGGTGTTTGCCGGAGGCGTTCGCCCTCGATCGACACCGCCCCGGCCGTCCGGCTGACCTTGTCCCGGCCGGCTTCGGCCGTCACCGTGACTTCCTCGCGGATCGGGTCGGGCAGCCGGACGAGATCCGCTTCCAGGCGCGCCGGAACGCCGGCCGCGACCTTGATTCGTTCGACGATTTTACCAAAATATCCTTCACGATCGAAGCGGCAGGTATATGCGCCCTCGGGAAGATCGCGAAAAACGAACGCCCCGCCCTTGTCCGTGATCACCGATCGTTCGGATTCCGCGGTCCCGTCCACCGGAACGAGCGTCACCCTGACGTCGACGATCCCGCGGCGCGAATCATAATCCAGAACGTATCCGATGAGTGTTCCCGCGTTTTTTTTATCGTCCGGGCAGAAAGATCCGGCCGCAAGACCGGTCGCTCCGAGGACGAAAACAAGGATGAAAACGGCGGGAATCCTACCCGCGGAAGAAACGGGCTTCTCCCCTCCGGAACGAAACGAACGGACCCTGGTCATGCCGACGATATTATAACGAAGACGGCCCGCACCTGCCATCCCCGAAATATCCCGGTTAGTGGTATCATGATGCCGATCGGCCGCCGGACGAACCGCCCGGAACGAGGAGGATTTCCATGTACCAACGCATCAAGTACGACTTTGCCCAGGAACTCGCCAAAATCAAGAGTTCGGGGCTCTATAAAGAGGAACGAACCATCCTGTCCGACCAGAAGCCCAATATCCGGGTCGAATATCCGTCGGGAAGCGCACCGCGGGACGTCCTGAACTTCTGCGCCAACAATTACCTCGGGCTGGCCAATCATCCGAAAATCCTCGAGGCCGCCCGCAAAGCCCTCGACGAGCATGGGTTCGGGATGGCCTCGGTCAGGTTCATCTGCGGGACACAGGACCTTCACCGAAAACTCGAGGGGAAAATCGCCGAATTCTTCCACACGGAAGACACGATCCTCTATTCCTCATGCTTCGACGCCAACGGCGGGCTGTTCGAAACCCTGCTCGGCGTGGAGGACGCGGTCGTCACCGACGCGCTCAACCACGCTTCGATCATCGACGGAATCCGGCTGTGCAAGGCCAAGCGCTTCATCTACGACCACGCCGACATGGCCTCGCTCGAAAAAGCCCTCAAGAAAGCCCGCGAGGGCATGGACGTATGGGACGGCCCCGGCCTGGGCAAGGAACCCGTCCCGGCCCGCAACATCATGATCATCACCGACGGCGTATTCTCCATGGACGGCGACATCGCCGACATCCGTCGAATCGTCGAACTCGGGAACACCTACGATACGCTTGTCGTGGTCGACGATTCGCACGGAACGGGCGTGCTCGGCCCGACCGGGCGAGGCTCGGTCGAGGAAGCGGGCCTGCTCGGCCAGGTCGACGTCATCACCTCAACCCTGGGCAAGGCCATGGGCGGGGCGACCGGCGGCTTCATCACCGGCCACCGGGAGATCATCGAAATCCTTCGCCAGAAATCGCGGCCCTATCTCTTCTCCAACACCGTCGCTCCCGTGATCGTCGCGGCCGGCATCGCCGCATTCGACCTCCTCGCCCAGGGCCGGGAGTTGCGGGAAAAACTCCTGGAAAATACCAAGTTTTTCCGCGGAGCGATGAAATCGCTCGGCTTCGACATCATCGACGGTATCCATCCGATCGTCCCCGTCCTCTTCCGCAAGTTCGAAAACGACGCCCAACTCGCCCAGCAAACAGCCCGGGCGCTTTACGAGGAAGGGATCTACGTCGTCGGGTTCGTTTTCCCCGTCGTCCCGAAGGGCCAGTCGCGGATCCGCGTTCAGATTTCCGCGGCCCACACCGGGGAACAACTGGAGCGGGCGGTCCGGGCCTTCGAAAAGGTCGGCAAAAAGCTCGGGGTGATTTGAATTCGGGATAAAATTTTTATTGACAACGCCCCGCCGGCATGATAAAAACGCCGCATGCTTTTAGACGGCGGATCGATTTACGAGCGGCGTAAACGCGCATCCGTCGTTTTCTTCTCCTTCTGGCTCTGGGCGGGTTCCGCCGCCGCATAAGACACTCCCTCCCCCCATTTTTCCTATTCGCCAAAGGACGCCGGCGTCTTCCGTCCCGAAGAATTCCGGCCAGAAGGAGTGAGAAAAATGATTGTTCCCAACAAACAAACGTTTTTGCGAGACGCGGAATCCTTTTCCGTGATCCCCGTTTCCAAGGAGATCCGGGCCGATTTCGAAACCCCGCTCTCCATCTTTCTTAAAAGCGGCGGAATGTTCCTGCTCGAATCGATCGAGCGGGGTGAGCATGTCGGCCGATATTCGTTCATCGCCTGCGGTAAAAAAAGCGAAATCTCGATCCGCGACCGGCGGATCGTCATCCGGGAAAAAAACGGCGACCTGAAGACGGTGGCCGAAGCTTCCCTGCCGAATCCGCTTGAGGAACTGCGCCGTTACTTCCAAAGCTTGAAATCGCCCGTCTACGAACACCTCCCCCCCTTCTTCGGCGGCGCGATCGGCTACTTCGGGTACGAAACCGTCCAATATTTCGAACAAATCCCGACGGCCGTCAACGATTCCTCCATCCCCGACGCGCTGCTGATCATTCCCGAAACCCTGCTCGTCTACGATTCGGTGAAGCGCTCGATATTCATCATTACCGCCGTTTATCCCAAGAAGAATCCGGAAAAGGAATACGAGGAGGCGGCGGACCGGATTGAATCCATCGAGCGGATCCTCTCCCCACCGATCGCCGCGGCCGCCCCGCGGCGCGGCGGGGAAAAACCGGTCCTGCGGCCCGAAACCAGCCCGGAAAAATTCAAGGAAGGGGTGGAAGCCGGCAAAAAATACATCCGCGAGGGAGACATTTACCAGGTGGTCCTCTCCCAACGGTTTGCCGTCGACCTGGACGTTGATCCGTTCGCCGTCTACCAGGCGCTGCGCATGATCAATCCCTCTCCCTACCTTTTCTACCTCGATTTCGACGAGTTTACGCTGATCGGTTCATCCCCCGAGGTGATGGTCCGGAAGCAGAACCGGGAACTGCTCATCAAACCGTTGGCCGGCACCCGGCCCCGCGGCGGAACCGTGGCGGAGGACGACCTCCTGGCCAGGGAGCTTCTTTCCGACCCCAAGGAAAAGGCGGAACAGATCATGCTGGTGGACCTGGCCCGAAACGACCTGGGCCGGCTGGCGAAACCGGGCAGCGTCGACGTGGTCGACTACATGAGCGTCGAGCGCTATTCCCACGTCATGCACATCGTCTCCTCGGTCAAGGCGGAACTGGCGGAGCCGTACGACATCTTCGATGTAATCCGGGCCGTTTTTCCCGCCGGCACCCTGAGCGGCGCCCCCAAGATCCGGGCCATGGAGATCATTTCGGAGTTGGAGGGAACGCGCCGCGGCGTTTACGGGGGCATGGTGTGTTATCTGGGGTTCAACGGCAATTTCGATTCCTGCATCACCATCCGCACAATCCTGATGCAGGGGAAAACGGCCTTCATCCAGGCCGGGGCCGGCATCGTCGCCGATTCGGTCCCCGAAAACGAATACCGGGAATCCTGCCACAAGGCCCAGGCCTTGTTCCAGGCGATCGAACGCGCCTCCCAAGAACAAGGAGAATAAGATGATCCTCCTCATCGATAATTTCGATTCGTTCACCTACAACATTTACCAATACGTCCGCAAACTGGGGCACGAGGCGGAGGTCCGGCGGAATAACGACATCACGATCGCCGACATCGAAACGTTGAATCCCAGTCACATCATCATCTCCCCCGGTCCGGGGAATCCCTCGGGCGCCGGCATCTCCGTCGAAGTGGTCCGGACGTTTGCCGGGAAAATCCCGGTGTTGGGAGTCTGCCTGGGCCACCAGTCCATCGGGGCCGCGTTCGGAGGGGTCATTGTCCACGCGGCGGAACTCCTTCACGGCAAGGAAAGCGAAATCTACCACGACGGCCAGGGCATCTTCAGCGGGATGAAAAACCCCTTCCGCGCCGTTCGCTATCATTCGCTGGCCATCGACCGCTCCTCCATTCCGGCGGAACTCGACGTGTCGGCCTGGACCGAGGACGGGGAAATCATGGGGGTCCGGCACAAACTCTACAGCATTGACGGCGTGCAGTTTCATCCCGAATCGATCGGCACAGAACGGGGGATCGAGATCCTGGCCAATTTTCTCAACCCTCGGCCGCAACCCTCCCGGATGCAATCGGCCATCCGCAAGGTCATCCGCAGGGAAGACCTGGAGATGGGGGAAGCAGAGACGGTGATGGAGGAGATCGCCTCGGGCAAGGCGACGCCCGCCCAGATTGGAAGCCTGCTAACGGCCCTGGCCTTGAAGGGAGAATCGGTCTCGGAGATCAGCGGTTTCGCCCACGCCATGCGGCGCAAGGCGACCCCGATCCGGAAGCCGGAAGGCCGTCCGCTTCTGGACACCTGCGGGACGGGCGGGGACGCGAGCGGTTCCTTCAACATTTCCACCTGCGCGGCGTTTGTGGCCGCGGGCGCGGGAGCGGCCGTGGCCAAGCACGGCAACCGCTCGATCACGTCCCGCTGCGGGTCGGCCGATCTGCTCGAAGCGCTGGGCGTCAATATCGCCGCCCCGCCGGAGGTCATGGAAAAAGCCCTGAGGGAAATCGGCCTCGCCTTTCTCTTCGCCCCCAAACTCCACACCTCGATGAAACACGCCGTTCCGGCCCGGGTCGAAATGGGCATCCGTACGGTGTTCAACATCCTCGGTCCTCTGGCCAACCCGGCCGGCGCGGACCGACAGCTGATCGGCGTCTTTTCGGAAGACCTTCTCCAGAAGATCGCCGAAGCCCTGGTGCGGCTCGGGGTGAACCGGGCAATGGTCGTCCACGGCTCCGACGGCCTGGACGAAATCACTTTGACCGGCCCCACCCAAATCGTCGAAGTGCGGGAAAATTGGATCCGCCGCTATGCCTTCCATCCCGGGGATCTCGGGTTTGCGGTCTGCAAAGCTGGCGACCTCGCCGGCGGCAACTTGAAAACAAACGTGGAGATCGCGCTTGACATCCTCGCCGGCGAACGGGGTCCGAAGCGGGACGCGGTCGTGATCAACGCCGCCGCGGCCATATATCTTTCCGGCCTTCAACCCGACCTGCCCGCGGCCGCGGCCGCGGCCCGGCAATCCATCGACAGCGGCGCCGCCCAGAAAAAGCTGGACGAACTGATCGCCGCGACCAATCACTGACATGGACACGATTCTTACGACCATCGTCCATCAAGTCCGCGAAGCGGAACGGGAGAACTTTATCCGCTTTTCCCCCGAAAAATACGTTATAAAAAAACGGAAAAAACCTCCCGAACTGAAGCCGCTTCTCCGCCGGGGATTCTTCGTCATCGCCGAAGTTAAAAAAGGGTCCCCTTCCCGGGGGCTGATCCGCCCCGACCTGGATCCAGCCGGCCTGGCCCGGGAATACGAAGCCGGCGGCGCCTCGGCCGTCTCCGTGATCACGGAATCCCGCCATTTTTTCGGCGGCAAGGAATCCCTGACCCGGGTCAAGGAAAGCGTCTCCCTTCCCGTTTTACGCAAGGATTTCCTCGTCCATCCGTTCCAGGTTTATGAATCCTACAACCTGGGCGCGGATTTCATTCTTCTGATCGCGGCCTGCCTGTCCGACGCGGAATTGGCCGGAATGCCAAAGGCGGCCCGCGCGCTCGGCCTGGGAGTGTTGCTGGAAATTCATGATCGGGAAGAATGGGCGCGGTCGTCGTCCCTGAAGCCCGATCTCATCGGCGTCAATAATCGCGACCTGA